>JAUXGE010000175.1 GCA_030622435.1 Planctomycetota bacterium | reverse complement strand
GGACCCGACCTCCAGCAGGTGAGCGAGCGAATCAGCCAGTTTATCGACTGCGCCGGTGTCGGGTAAGGTGACCGTCAGCTTCATGCGGCCCTCGTCATCCTGCTCCATGCATTCGACCAGGCGATTCTTGACTGTCTCAGCGAGGTGCCGCGACCGGTCCGACTCGTCTCGCGGAGGCAACAACTGGTCGACGAATGAGAACGCGGCACCGAGAAGCTGCCCGCCGGCCAGCGCGAGTTGCTCGCGCCGGGCCATGCCCGCAGACAGCGCCTCTTGCCGGGCCTTCTCACTCTCGTCGACCGGTGCGTCGGGCTTGGCACCGAGCAGAACCTCGAGTCGACTCTTGAGTTCTTCCGAGCCACTGGTCAGGTCCACGGCATCGACGTCTGAATCGGCGTCCAGCGCGGCCATGGCGAGATCATGCTTGGCCGCAAGGGTGGTCAGGAGGCTCTCTTCGATCGTGCCTTCGGTGACGAGTACGAACACCTGGACGGGACGCTCCTGCCCCATCCGATGCGCGCGGGAGATGCGCTGCTCGAGCACGGCCGGGTTCCAGGGCAAGTCCACGTTGACAACAGTATTGGCGGCCTGGAGATTCAGGCCGGTTGCGCCGGCGTTTGTCGTGATAAACAGCCGGCAACTCGGGTCACTCTGAAAGCGCCGGACGAGAGGCTGCCGCTTCTTCTGCGGCACCGACCCGTCGAGGCGGACGTAATCCATGCCGTGCTTCCCGATCAGCCCTTCGATCAGCCCGAGCATCGTCGTCCATTCGGAGAACAGAATGATCTTGCGGTCATCCTCGGCCGACAGTGATCCGAGCAGGTCATCGAGCGTTTCGAGCTTGCTCGAGTACCCAGGCGTCCGCTTGTCCACCAGGAACGTACTGTCGGCCGACATGCGGCACATGAGCAGCGCCTTGCGAAGGCGGAGCAGGTCCATCTCGTTGATGTAAGGCTTCCGGACTATGGAGCTGACGATGCGCAGATTGGCCCCGTGCAGCTCGGACTGTTCGTCCGTCGGTGCGATACGAACCACCTCCGTCGATCGCGGCGGCAGATCGCGCATGACCGAACTCCGTGTGCGGCGCAGGAGGATCGGTTCGAGTCGCTTGCGCAGCCCGGAGAGGTTCTTGTACCCGAGGACGAAGCCCTTCTCGTCCACAACGCGGTGCCGGTTGAAGAAACGAAACGCCGGCCCCAGCCGTCGATCGTCGATGAATTCCACCACGGAGTACAGATCATCAAGGCGATTCTCGAGCGGCGTGCCGGAAAGCACCAAGGCGAAAGGCGATCGTAACCCCTTAATGACGCGACTGGTCTTTGCTTCCCAGTTCTTGATACGCTGGCCTTCGTCCAGAATGATCAGATCCCACCCGACCGTCTCAATGGCAAGGATATCCCGCAACACCTGTTCGTAGTTGCAGATCGTAAAGAAGCAGCCGTTGTCGTACTGGCGAACCCGCTCGGACGCTTTGCCGAGCACGAGTTGGCAGTCGCGCTCGGAGAACCGCTGGATCTCACTGCGCCACTGCGACTTCAGCGTCGCCGGGCAAACGACCAGCACTCGGCTGATCCCCGCTTCCTGCCGGAGAAGCTCGGCGACTCCGATACCCTGAATGGTCTTGCCCAACCCCATGTCGTCGGCGAGGACGGCACGACCGGCCCCGACGGCAAACGCGATGCCGTCCAGCTGGTACGGCAGCAAATCGACTTTGAGAAGCTCTTTGCGAAACCGGTGCCGCTCGGGGTCGCTGCGGATCTGAGCCACCGTGGATTCGATACGGTTGAGGAACAACTTTCGGTCGATGTACTCCTCCGCATCGGGGTAGATCGTCACGCTGTGATCCAGCTTCTCCAGCTTGCCGAGGATTCGCACCAGGTCGGGAACATCGCGAATAGGGCGGTCCTTCAGTGACCGTACGATTCGCTCGACCGGCTCATCCAGCCGCTTGGGGAGCAGCAGCCGCAGCTCCAGTTCCTTGCCGTACTGCAGGTGTACGGCGATGTTCCTGTGTTGATACTGACGCCGCCGCGCAGACGCCGGGAAACGCCGTTTGACCCTGCTTTGAACGGCGAAGATGTGCTTGCAAACGCCCAGTGTGTTCTTACGAAAATCGGGGCACGAGCAGTATGATTCTCCGGGCTCCCAGCCGCGCAAGGCCACACGATACGTCTTTCCCGATTCGGCACTGGTGACAAGATAGTCCGTCCACAGCTTTCTAGGTTCAGTGGACCGGACGGTCATTCGCTGCGTGCGCGCCCGCTCCATTCGCTCGGTGATCGCCCTTTGGACCAGTTCCTCCTCGCTGAGGCTCTCGACCGGAACGCGTTCCGGCGGTGGAGCGGCCAAACCCAACGCCATCTTCTCCTCGAGGATCAGGGACAGGGCCGCGCCAACGTGCTCGCAAGCAGTTTGGCATTGCGTGCAGTTCCAACGCAGACGCTGGTCGGCCTCAGCCATCGATGTGACGGTGACAACGGCCCCGTTGAGACGCAGTCGGAACAAGTCGTCACCGAGATACACATCGCCGCCGACATCGACTTCGTAAGCTCCACCTCGGCGGATGAGCTGCTCCGCGCCTGTCCCGAGTAGTCGGCATGCCTGACGGTACGTCAGGCGCGAGAGGCGATCCCTGAGTGTCAGTCTGCGACCGGAATTCGTCTTGGCAGTAGTTCCCATGTCGATCCCCACTACATACGGCCAGCGATAGAAGTCGGGGCTGCTACCCGACGCCGGATAGCCCGGAGCGGGCATTACCGTTTGACCGATGCAGCGAAGCTGGTCACGACACTTGCACTCATGCCGGTTCCTCCGTTGCACGATCCTGCCCTCCGCGCCTGTACCGATTATGCTTACCGCGAGGAATCGTGCCACCGACACGACTCAATCGTGGCCTCCCAGGATGCAGCGGCAACACGCTAATCGCGAATTTCCCAGGAATTCACAGGACGGGAAAGTCATGCCGGTTCCGCCGAACACGCAGAAGCGATTCGGAACCGGGACAATGGTAATTCCCAGGCCGCCAGACTACGACAGGAGGGGATCACGATCCAGCCGGGAAGAGAAAAGCAACCTCCGAAGGTTCAAGACTTTCAGAAGCATTTTGTCCAAGACACCTGACACTGAGCTGGGATACGATAGGGCAGCATGGCAGAGGGCGGTTCTGCCGGGACAGAATCACCACGTTGCCCTCCTTGCCCGAGAATGGGGGGGGGGCGATCGCGGAGAGCCTCGCAGATCTGATGGCACCTTCGCGCGCCCAAAGCCAACTCATACCACCATCGCTGGTGCTGACAGGTACACAAGAATACGCTGGATCACCAACCCAGCGGTCAGCCGGAAGCCTGCTCGGGCGCGGCTGGCGCAGTGGGCGCGGCCTGCTCGGGCGCGGCTGGCGCAGCGGGCTCGGCTGGCGCAGTGGGTGCAGTGCGCGCGGCTGGCGCAGTGCGCACGGCTGGCGCAGCGCGCGCGGCTGGCGCGGTGGTCTTCTTGACCAGCTTTGCGGGGGTGACGACCATGGTCATGCGCCGCCCCTCCATTGCAGGGAACCGTTCCACCTTCACTTCCTCGCCGAGTTCTTCGGTGATCTTGCGAAACGCCTGCAAGGCCCGATCCCGGTGCGCCCGCTCTCGTCCTCTAAAGAGCATGGTGAACTGGACCTTGTGCCCTTCCTCGAGGAACCCCTTGGCCCGCTTCATCTTGACGCTACGGTCGTGGTCATCCGTCTTGGGGCGGAGACGAATCTCCTTGAGGATGATGACGTGACCACCGGCGGCGTTCTTCTGCCGTTTCTTCCTCTCATACTGGTGCTTGCCGAAGTCCATAATACGGCAGACCGGCGGTCGCTCCATGGGCGACACTTCCACCAGATCGAGCCCCGCTTCCCGCGCGAGGTTCATAGCCTCGGAAGTCGATATGATCCCGAGCTGCCGCTGATTCTGGTCGATGACCCGAACCGGCGATGTGTGAATCCGCTCGTTGAGCCGAAGTGCTTTTGCGATTGTCTGTTACCTTTCAAGTTAGCGGCGGATGTCCTGGTGCAAGTAGCGAACCGATCCGAACCGATGCGCCTTTCGCCCTCCCGTCGAGGCAAGCTCGACATCCGCCATGCCGACTTCGCTACCCGCCCTGCGCAGCAACGCGGCTGCGCCCCTTGCTCTTCACCTCATCACGGCATGTGCTGACAAACGTCTGCAACGCCATATTCCCCAGCACACGCCCGTCGCGATCGTTGACGTTGACCGTACCGTCGGCCGCCTCCTTCTCACCCACGACGAGTATGTAGTTCACCTTCGCCGCCCGCAGCCGGTGTTTTTTCGGTCCGATCTTCTCGCTGCCCAGATCCAACTCCACCCGGAAACCCTCACCGATCAATGCCTCGCGAACCGACCTCGCATACGCCTCGCTCTTCTCGCTGATCGTGACGATTCCCACCTGCACCGGTGAAAGCCAAAGTGGAAACGCTCCGGCGAAATGCTCGATGAGAATCGCCACGAAACGCTCCAGGCTACCGAACGGCGTCCGGTGGATCATGACAGGCATGTGAGGCGCGTTGTCGGGACCGATGTACGTCAGGTCGAACCGCTCGGGCAGGTTGTAATCGACCTGAACGGTACCGAGCTGCCAGCTCCGACCCAGACAGTCCCTTACGACAAAGTCGATCTTGGGACCGTAGAACGCCGCCTCGCCTTTCTCAACACTATACTCGACACCGCTTTTCTCCGCAGCGGCCAAAATGGCCTCTTCGGCCCGGTCCCAGTTCTCGTCGGAACCGACATACTTGTCGCTCGAGGCGTCCCGCATGCTCACGCGCACCCGGTAATCGGTCAGCTCCAAAGCCTCGAGCACGCGCCGGGTGAGATCCACAGTGGCCGTCAACTCATCCGAAAGCTGGTCCAACGTGCAAAACAGATGCGCGTCGTCCTGCGTGAACCCGCGGACCCGAGTCATTCCGGCAAGCTCGCCACTCTGCTCGAAGCGGTAGACGTTGCCATACTCGCCCAACCTTACCGGCAGATCGCGGTAACTTCGAGGCCGGGAGGAGTAAATCTTGATGTGATGCGGGCAATTCATCGGCTTGAGCAGAAAGCCGGCCTCATCCTCCAACGCCTTGTATAGTTGTTCGGTAAGTTGCTCGATCGGCGCATCCGCTCGTACGCCTTCGATGGCCCCCCACACCTCCTGGATCGCACCGACCATTGTCGCCACGGCCGAGCGCCCCTTCTCCCCCACCGCACCACCGGCACGAACCCGCCGCGCGAGCTGCAAGACGCTTTGGATTGCCTTGCCTCGATCAGTCTCGAACATCGCGGGAAACTGCGATTCCTCGTAGTAGGGGTAGTGCCCGCTGGTTCGATACAGGTCGAGCTGCCCGATGTTGGGCGTGGCCACCATGTCGTACCCGAGCTTCACCATCTCATCAGTAAGGAAGTTTTGGAGTTCGGTTCGGATGACCGTTCCCTTGGGTGTCCAGAGCACCAGGCCGCTGCCCACGTGTTCGCTGATCGTGAACAGGTCCAGTTCCTTGCCGAGTACGCGGTGGTCGCGCCGCTTCGCCTCTTCGATCCGCTCCAGATACACCTTGAGGGAGGACTTCTTGAAGAACGCCGTACCGTATATCCGCTGGAGGGGTTGGTCGTTCACATCGCCGCGGTAGAAGGAGCGGCTCACCTGGCGGACTTTGAACGCCTTGATCAGGCCCGTGCGGGGCAGATGGGGTCCACGGCACAGATCCTCGAAAGCCCGATTCTCGGGATCTCCGGTTACGTAGAAGCCGAGCGTATCCCCTTGGGCACGCTCCGCATTCTCGATCTTGTAGCGGCTGCCCTCGTCCCGGAGCTTGGCCATCCCTTCCTCGCGCGGTAGCTCGTAGTGGTTGAAGGGGCGATCTTCACGGATGATGTGGGACATCTCCGCTTCGATTCGTGGGAAGTCATCCGGCGTGATCGATTGATCGAGATCGATATCGTAATAGAAGCCGTCTTCGAGCGGAGGCCCGTAGACAAGCTGGGTTTGCGGAAAGAGTTTGCAGATCGCCTCGGCCATCACATGCGCAGCGCTGTGCCGCAACACACTGAGGCTGTCGGGATTGTCGTCCGATGCAGTGAGGATCGTCAGGGCACAGCCGTCCGGCAGGGGACGCCGCAGATCGACAATCTCACTATCCCCGTTGCGCTCCACACGACCGGCAATCGCCATACGAGCCAGCCCAGAACCTAGCTTCTCCGCTACGTCTGCGGTGCCGGCACCTTCCGCGACTTCCAGTGTGCTACCGTCAGGCAATCTGACTTTCAGAACCAGTGTCTCCCAATCCTCTCCGGCCGTCGCGCACAGACAGTTGCCAGGTCAAACGAAAAGCGGTCCAGAGCCCAACGACACACGCAGACCTTCCGCCGCATGCCGGCGACGGCCGTACACGTAACCAGAGGCCATCATGTTGCGCGTGTCATCGTGTCCTGCACCGCTCGAAGGAACGAAGCCGGAAACCAACCTGTAAAACGACCCGGGAATACCTGCTAGTCCCGGACCACACTCTGAATTCAATATATCACATCGGCGGAAAACGTCAAGTGATTTGACCGGAATCTCCCCCGATGCTGCCTGGCTGCCAAGAGGAATCTTCTCGCTTATCCACCCGACAGCGGCAAGACCGCCCTCAGCCGTGGGGTCTGGATTGTCGTTCCAGTTCTTCGCGGTCAATGGCGGCTGGGCTGCATTGTCCTATAGATAACGCTGCGCCTGGCAACGCCGCGAGCCCACCAATCCAGTGTTGACAGAGAAAAAGTGCATCGCCAACCTCAAATCTGCGGTTCTGCATGAACACGACTCAGTTCTTCCCAGCCTACAGATTCAAAGGCCGCCGAACACTAGGCTCCACCGCCGAAAAGGACAGCGAATAGATCACCTACGAATGCTGTCAGTAATGCCGAGATAAGCGCCGCAATCTGGCCCACAAATTCTGCCGAAGTCAGGTAACCACCAATATCGAACATGCTCAAATCACTCCTCGTGAACAACCGTCATGGTTGGCAGTCGGGCTCGGTCGCGAGCCCGAAGGGCAGGCATTATATCCACCCGCGATTCCGGGGCAAACCACTCTTGCCGGCAGTAAGCCAAAGAGCGCACGTTTCCGGAATCGAACACCCTGACGCCCTTCGACGGTCTGGAATGAACACCCAGACCGCCATTTCTCACCTTGCCAGCACCGCCGTGGCCCACGTCGAGGGGTCAACGTACCAGTAGAAGTCATCGCCGACGGTCAGATATTGCTGTCCGTGGTCACGGTCCTCCAGCATGTAGTATAACCCGATCCGGGGGTGCTCGATCGGGTCGAACCCGGCCAGGCACGAGGCCGGTATGTGTGCCTCGAGGGTGTAGCCCGCACGGGTTACCCGGGAGGCGATCTCGATCTTTTCGACCGGCACCGGTGGTGCATCCTCGCGCGCCCGTTTGATCCTGCTGCCCCCCGCAACCGGTTCGTCTTTCTTTCGCCCACCTCCCGTTGGAAGAAAAAAGAACTGCTGACAGTACCGTGTGGCTCGCTTGTTCGTCCGCGCGTCGCGCATGTCTGTGCAGAGTCTGAGGTTGTCGCCGGTCCAGAAGCTCTTCGGATCGCATTTCAGCGGCTTGCTCTTGCCCTTCACGCGGCAGGCGACCGACAGCCCCGTCTCGTTCCAGCAGGCCCAGAGCGTCGCGAAGTCCTCTTTCCCGTCCAGTTCGCCAAGCGTGGGAAGCAGGTCCCGCTCGGTCCAGTCGCTCAGGTCACCGCCAATGGCCGGCAGGCTCGAGCGGTAGGACAATGGGAACTCGAAGTCGAAGAGGAATCGGTTGGGAATCAACGCGGTCATGCCGTTTGCAGCCTTTGCTCCGCGGTGGACGACGTGCAGCGGCGCCAGACATCCGCGAGCTGCTTCGAGTCGTTCGCGCCGAGCGATCGAATCCAGAAGACGATCCGATCGTACCCATCCTGGGTCTTGATCTCGGTGTCCTGGCCCAGTCGTTCGATTCGCGTGGGTGTCAGTGCTCCGGTCGGCGCGCGAAGCTCCACGCGCAACCCCCGGCCGATGTTAGTTACGATCTTGGCGATCCACCTTTTCTTGCCCGGGAGGGCGATCAGGACGGCCGTCTTGGTTCCCCAATCGACTTCCAGGCCCGGCTCGATCGCCTTGAACCGCCCGATCAGCGCCAACAACAGGGTCGGTTTCCAGCGTGCAACCTGACACTTCGCGACGGAATTCTGCGAGAGGTGCCACGCCCGGCCATCTGCTGTCCAGGGCTGGGCCAGCGCCGGATCCGCTTCCGTCTCAGCCAGCTTCTGCGCGTAGGCGGCCACAGCGGTCTTCAGGAACGAGCGGAAGGCTCGCCGCGAGACGTCCCTGAAATCACGGAGATACAGCCGCCACTCCTCCCAGCCACCCGTCACGGCGCGACGGCGCATGCGGTTCCAATGGCCATAGATGGGAAGGTCTGCCCGCTCATCGAGTGTCTTGATCGCGAGCCGGCGTCGCAGATCAGTGGGTTTGAAAGTCCCTTCCGGCACGCGAATCGCAACTTCCATCAGGTCCTTGCCACCCGTGAGGATATGAGAGAACCAGGGCTTGCTGCCGTGGGCCTTTATTTCGATTCGCGTGCGGTGGTTCCAGTCGGTCGGCTCGAAGGAGCCGAGCGACGCCACGTTCTCCACGAGCCAGACCAGCACATCCGTATCCCACTCGACCGGCTGCCCCTTGCTGTCTACATGATCGACGGTGTGCCACGCAAGCCCATCGCGCTCCCACGGCATGGGCACATCTTCGCCGGGATCAAGCATCGCAGCGCTGGTGAGATCGCGCAGGTCCGGCTGACCGGGCCTATGCATCTGCCTTTCTTCCGTGGGGCCGGCCAAGAGGACCGGTGCCAGTGCGGTTCCCGTGTGCGAGCCCTTGGTGCGGGCGACTTCTTCGGGCGTTCCTTCCACGACGATCAGGCCGCCGGCCTCGCCCGCTTCGGGACCCAGGTCGATCACCCAATCCGCTGTCTTGACCACGTCCAGGTTGTGCTCGACACAGATGCATGTGTTGCCCAGGTCAACGAGCCGGTGCAGAACGCCGAGCAGTTTTCCGAGGTCGTCGAAGTGCAGGCCCGTGGTCGGTTCATCGAGTAGGTAGACGGTCTTCCCGGTCGAGGGGCGGCCGAGTTCAGCGGCAAGCTTGACGCGCTGAGCCTCGCCAGCGGAAAGCGTCGGGGCGGCCTGTCCGAGCTGCACGTACCCCAGGCCGACGTCGTCCAGCGTCTGGAGCATCTTGCACACCTTCGGTACGTTCTCGAAGTGGGCCAGGGCTTCCGACACGCGCATGTTCAGGACATCCGCGATGCTCTTGCCACGATACAGAACTTCGAGTGTCTCGGGCACGTAGCGTGAGCCGCCGCAGCTCTCGCATTCGATCCACACGTCGGGGAGAAAGTGCATTTCGATGCATCGCTGTCCCATCCCTTCGCAGGCTTCGCAACGGCCCCCCGCGCGATTGAAGCT
>JAUXGE010000379.1 GCA_030622435.1 Planctomycetota bacterium | reverse complement strand
TAACGAGCGGTCAATGCACAGCCGGGTGCCGGGTGCCCCATCGCTTCAGCGGTGGGGAAGTCGAATCCCGCTTTGCAGGCACGCCACACCCTCTAATCCCCAACGAGCATGGCCCCGCAAACGTGAACCATGCCACCCACCATGAACGTAAACAGAAGCACCGACCAAACAGCAGTGGCGGACGCGCCCAGGAACCCTTACGATCCTCGATATTACTTGCAGCCGAGTGCTTCTGCGGAGCAGACATACTTGAAGTGGATAGCCCGAACATGAACAACGAATCGATCCGAATCCGCCGCGCGACGACGGCGGATCTCGATACCATCGCCACGTTCAACCAGGCCATGTCCCGGGAGACGGAGGACAAGGTGCTCGACCCCGCCATCGCGTTGGAAGGTGTACGCCAGGGACTGTCCGACCCGAATCGCTCTCTCTACTTCGTTGCCGAAGTCGAGGGCGTCGTGGTCGGCCAGACGATGATCACCACCGAATGGAGCGATTGGCGCAACGGTTTCTTCTGGTGGATCCAGAGCGTCTATGTCGAACCTGCTCACCGTCGCGGTGGTGTGTTTAGCTCGCTGCACTCACACATCCGCACATTGGCCCGGAACCGCGATGATGTCTGCGGAATACGGCTCTACGTGCACAGAGACAACCGTCGCGCTCTAGATACCTACCGAAAGCTCCGCACTATACCAACGGATTACGTGCTCTGCGAAGAGGAATGGGATGTGACATGAAGCCTCGATTCTTAAAGCATCTAACGGGACGTTGAGAAAGATGTGGCGTGGGCTTCCAGCCCGCGTTTTCACCGGCTGGAGGCCGGCGCCAAACGAGAAAGAGAGCCGTATTCAACAGGCTGCTAACAGTACAGCGCAGAGTCGTTTGTAGCGCAGGCTTCCAGCCTGCACGAACTGCTATTACTTTGTAGCGCAGGCTTCCAGCCTGCACGAACTGCGATTACGATGCAGGCAAGATGCCTGCGCTACGAGTCTGTGACGACTTTGCGCTGTACTGCTAATCAGGTATCGTGCTCGATATCGTCGAGCCGGCTCGACACACCGGCGGAGCCGACGAGGATCACTGTGTCCTTGGCTTCGAAGCACGCATCGGGGTGTGGGCTGACGAGTGTTTCGCCGTCGGCTCGCTTGATTGCGACTACCGTCGCTCCGGTCTTGCGGCGGATACCCGTGTCTCGAAGCGATCGACCCACCAGCGGTGATCCCTCGTCGATCTCGTACTCATCCATTTCGAGGTCTACACCCTTGTTAGCCACTTCGACGAAGTCAACGACCGTCGGGCGCGTCAGGATGCTGGCTACCTTCATGGCACCGATACTCTGAGGGCAGACGACGCGGGTGGCACCCGCCCGGATGAGTTTGGACTCCGTGGCGGGTTGCTCGGCTCGGGCGATGATCGTCAGTTCGGGGTAGAGCGTGTGGGCACTCAGGGTGACAAATACGTTGTCCGAGTCAGTTTGCAGCAGGATTACTAGCGCCTGAGCGCGGGTCACCCCCGCATCGTGGAGCGTGTCCTCGTCGGTGGCATCGCCGATAACGAATGGAAACTTGTCGTCGCGCAGATCGCTTTCGACCGAACGCTCTTTCTCGACGACGACTATGGGAATCTCCTGCCGCCGCAACTCCCGGGCGACCAGGGAGCCCATCCGCCCATACCCGCAGATGATGACATGGTCGCTCATATGATCGATCGTCTTCTCCATCTTCTTCTTCTCCCGCAAGGAGCGCAGCTCACCGCTGACGACCAGAGACAGCAGGGACGTGAACGCGAAGGAGACCGTGATAATGCCAACCACGATCACGAGGATCGTCCACGCCTTCCCGCCGGCGTCATCGAGCGGAATCACCTCGCGATAGCCAACGGTCGAGAGCGTGATCACGACCATGTACAGCGAGTCGAGGAAAGTGGGGTGATGTTCGTTCTCGATGATCATGTAGCCGGCCGCCCCGGTAAACAGGACTGCCAGCACAGCCAGAAGTGAGATCGTCAACCGTACGCGGGGCGACACCGACAAGCCTCCAATCGTCCAACCACAACGAATTCAGCGGTATTGTGGATCGCCGGCGACCTCTTGTCGATTCTACATGACGGGTTACTTGCGGTTTTCACCGCGACCCTCCTCAGGATGCACCATGCGGGGATCCCCGAGGCTGGGTGGCCCATGGCTTTAGCCTTGGGGGACTCGAATCGTTGTGCACTGGTCCGCCCCGCCTCTCCATGGCCGGCGCGAATCCTACGGATCGACCGTCCCGGTTCGCTAGTTCGCCTCGGGCCGCGGTTTCTCTACAATGGTGATCGAGCCGGCGTGCATTGGGACGGCCGCGAACCGAATGGGCTTCATCGGTCCGGGGGCAGACGACCTGCCCAGGCCGGGAAAATGACAGGGGGAGACGATTATGGGCAAGAGCCGCGATGCGAACGATGAACGATACCGCGAGCGCGAACGGCGCGATAAGGACTACCGGAAGCAACTGCCCGGTGAAGATGAGGATCCACTCCCGCCTCCGGTAGAGCCGATCCACGTGGAGGAAAAGCCTAAGCGGAACGATCCATGCCCCTGCGGAAGCGGGAAGAAGTACAAGCTCTGCTGTGGGAAGTAGCGGCTCTGATCGCCCCACAGTCCCGACGATGGATAGAGAGCCTCATTACTGCCCGGTTGATGCGTGCCATGTCCAAACGCAACGAGGGTATGTTTTCCCGCGCAACTGACATGACGACGAACATGGCCGCGCCTGCCTTTGGCAGGTCTTGACCATGGCACCCACAACGTCGGGCCTTGGCCGTTTCACCCATAACGTCAGGTCTTGGCCATGGCACCCCGTGCGGGCATCTCATCCGCGAGAACAACGACACCCGTCGCGAACGCAGGAAGTTCGAGCTGTCACCGGGGTCCCCCACGAATTCGGTCGACCAGTCCCGTAGTGCTCAATCCTTCAACCAACGGCACGAGAACGACGCGACCGCCGATTGACTCGACGAACTTCTGCCCCACCACGCCTTTGCCGGCCCAGTCCTCCCCCTTGACCAGGACATCGGGTCGGAGCTTGCGGATCAAAGCGTCGGGGTCGGGTTCGTCGAACCCGACGACATAATCGACGCACTCCAGGGCGGACAGCACGGATGCCCGGTCGTCGAACTTGTTGATGGGCCGGTCGTCACCCTTGTCCAGTGCCCGAACCGAGGCGTCCCCGTTGAGCCCCACGACCAGGACCGATGCTTCCTGACGAGATCGTTTCAGCAGATCAACGTGCCCCGCGTGCAGAATATCGAAACACCCGTTCGTGAACGCCACCGTCTCGCCCCGGTCACGGCGGATTTGGAGTTCGGCCGCGAGCTCGTCGACTGTCCGCAGCTTGCCGTTTCGCATTCGGTTCTCGAGCCGAAGCTCGGCCAGGATCTCCTCGGATGTGATCGGGACGCAGCCGAATCGTTCGACCTCCAGCCCGCCGGCGATATTTGCCAGGCGTGCGGAGCTCACGATGTCGGCGCCGGCGGCAAGGGCTGCCGCCAGCATCGACAGCACCGCATCACCCGCGCCCGTATTGTCGTACACGCTACGTGGTACGGTGGGTAAATGCTGCCAGTCTCCGTCATTCGTGATGACCACGGACCCTTCGCGATCGACCGTGGCCACGACGGCCGTCAGGTCAATGTTGTTGACCAGATTTCTCCCGGCCTCGGCGATCTCGTCCAGCGACTCGAGCCGCCGACCGGCGACGATCGACAGTTCATCGCGGTTCGGAGTCACCACGGTCGCCCCCCGATAAGGGGCGTAATCACTGAGGCGGGCGGGGTCGACGAGCACGGGCCGACCGTGCTCCTTGGCCCCGTGGATGACTGCCTGAGCCAGCGCTTCGCTCACGACGCCTTTGCCGTAATCTTCGATACAGACCACATCGGCCTTGGCGATGAGTTCACCGGCTCGTTCTGCCAGTGATTCAGCCGCATCGGGCGGAAGCCCACCGGTTTCCTCTTCGTCAACCCGCAGGAGTTGTTGCCGGTGCCGGTGCTGTGCGAGACCTACAAGTCGCGTTTTGGTAGTCGTAGGACGGTCCGCCAGCGGAACCACGCCGGCGATGTCGATATCCAGTTCCGTAAGCAAACGGGTCAGCGTCTCCCCGTGCCGATCTCGGCCGACGACACCACAGCATACGACGCCGCAGCCAAGGGCTTTCAGGCATGAGGCCACATTCGCGCTGCCGCCGACAGCCTCGTGCCGCTCGACGGTTCGCAGCACGGGG
>JAUXGE010000293.1 GCA_030622435.1 Planctomycetota bacterium | reverse complement strand
CGGCGAGATCTGTGACAACGGGGTGGATGACGATGACGACGCCTTCATCGACTGTGACGACTTCGATTGCGCTGACGACCCGGCGTGCATCGGCGAGGTCTGCGACAACGGATTGGACGACGACGAAGACGGCTTCACCGACTGCGACGACTTCGATTGCGCCAGCGACCCGTTCTGTGGGGGCGAGTTCTGCAGCAACGGCGTTGACGACGACGGTGACAGCTACATTGACTGCAAGGACTTGAATTGCGACGGTGATCCGGCGTGCCCTGACGAAATCTGCAGCAACGGGATGGATGATGACGGTGATGCCTTCATCGACTGCGACGACTGGGATTGCACCGATCATCAGGCGTGCCCGGGCGAGATCTGTGACAACGGGGTGGACGACGATGAGGACGGCCACATCGATTGCGCAGACTTCGATTGCGCCAGCGATCCGGCTTGCTAGATGAAGCCGTTGACGCAACCCGACTGATCGTCGAAGTCGCCAAGCGGGTTCATCACATGCACAAGCGGTTGCCGTCAGTGAGGGTGATGATGAGATCGGTTCTCATATCGCCCGGCGCCAACACCGGTGAATACCGACACCGGCGGCTCTAAATGTCATACCGGTCTGACAAGCGATGGCCGAGTACTATGTAACTCAGTGCGACATTGCCTGGTCGAGGTCGGCAATCACGTCTCTGACGTTCTCAATGCCTACTGACAGCCGCACCAGACCGTCGGTGATGTTCGCGCGTTGCCGAGCCTCTGCGCCCATAGTGGCGTGTGTCATGCTGGGTGGGTGCTGAATCAGGGTCTCCACTCCACCGAGGCTCACGGCCAAACAGCAGAGTTCGACTGAATTCATCATCTTCCTTCCGGCGTCGAGACCACCACGGAGACCGAAGCTGATCATCCCGCCCGGCCCAGTCATCTGCCTGCCGGCGATTTCATATTGAGGGTGGCTCTTCAAGCCGGGATAACGCACCCATTCGACGGCGGAGTGTTTCTCCAGAAACTCGGCCACTTTCTGAGCACTCTCGCAGTGACGTTGCATCCGCAAAGCCAGTGTCTTGATACCCCGGTGCACGAGAAACGACTCGAATGGCGGGAGGACGCCGCCCAGTTGATTGAGTGTCTTGCGAAATGCCGGATACTGCTCCTCTTTCTTGACCACGATCATACCCCCGACCACATCAGCGTGACCGTTGAGGAATTTCGTGAGACTGTGCACGATCACGTCCACTCCCCAGCGGAACGGCTGTTGGAGAACGGGAGTCATGAACGTATTGTCGACGATAACCTGTGCTCCCCGATCATGTGCAAGACGACAGACGGTCTTCAGATCACAAATGACCAGCGTGGGGTTGCCCGGCGTCTCAATGTAGACCGCCTTCGTGTTGGGACGCATCGCCTCCTCGATAGCCGTCGTATTCGATGTGTCCACCATGGTGTATTCAATACCGAATCGCGACAGTATGGTTTCGACAAGCGTGCACGTGGGGCCGTAGACGGCATCCGAGCATACCAGATGATCGCCCGCCTTCAACAGAACCGATAGCGCTGTGTGGATTGCCGCCATACCACTCCCGCAGGCCAATCCGTCGTAACCACCCTCGAGCGCGGCCACACACTTCTCGAGGCCTCGAACGGTGGGATTGCCCATGCGCGAGTAGATAAACCCCTTATCCTCTCCGGCAAACAACGATGCGCCATGCTCGGCACTGTCAAAGGAGAAGGTCGAAGTCTGGTAGATCGGTGGTACGACGGCCAGGTGTTCGTTCTTCTCGACTCCGGCGTGTACCACCAGCGACTCGGGCGACATCTCGTTGCACTCTTTCATTCTACAGTCCTCATTGTTAGGTAGACAACATACCGATTGTTGTTCACGTGATCTCAAACTCCATCGTCGTACCGACCATACACTGGAAACACTTCCCGGGAAATGCGTTCCACAGGTCGGCCGTTGCTGCAAAACCCGTGCAGTGCGCGGGATAAAGACACTCGACCTCGAACTGACGCAGAGCGCTGATCGTTCGGTCCATTCGCTCCCGCGAGGCCGCCACAAGGTGCATTCCACCCATCACGGCGTGAATCCGTCTACCGTGGGTCAGTTCTCGAACATACTCGAGAGTGTTGATAATACCTGCGTGAGCGCAGCCAAGCAGCACGACGGTACCACGGGAAGCGTCGAAGATCACCGCCTGATCGTCCAGGAGGGGATCAGCATTCCCGCACTTCGGGTCGGTAAAGAACGGTCCACCGGTATCTTCATATTCCGTCCGACGAGGAGCTTCACCTGTCGCGAAGAGCCCATCGACAATCTCCGTCGGGCGTTCGGTGTTGATGAACCGATCTCCGCACTCACGAATCGCTTCTTTTGCCGGCAACGGCATGCCGCAATCGTGGCATGATCCGTCGCTGCCTCGGGCGTACTTCGGCGCGAGGACGGCCTGATGACCGTATACTTTCAGATGGGGTGCAACCTGCAGTACTGAATCCACTCCTCCCGTATGGTCGTAATGTCCGTGGCTGAGGATAATCGCATCGGCCAGATTCAACGAAACACCCAACCGCTCCGCGTTACTCGACAGCACGAGACCCTGCCCCGTGTCAAAAAGCAGGTACCGCCCCTTGATCTCGATCCAATACGACAGGCCGTGTTCGGCAAGCAGTCCACGCCCCTGAGCATGGTTCTCGACAAGCACTGTGATGCGCGCAATATCACCCATCAGTACTACTGTCTTTCCTCCATCAAGTGATACTGCCTCATGTATCCTCCGTACTCGGCAGCCTTCAGGCGTCGATGTCTAAAGTGTGCGCTCGGGCGCCCACACTCCACTGGAAATGCGATTCTCATCGAATGTCCCTCCTCTTGGCGGCTCCTGTCATGCAGGCACATTATCATCCTGTTCCACAGCCTCGAGAATGAGTGGGACAATGTCGGAGAATGCAGTAGCGGCTCGGGTTTGTGCTTCTCTGGCGGCAAGCGGCCTTCCCGAATCTCCAGAGGCAACGATACTCGGATCGATCGGGATCTTGCCCAAGAACGGGATGCTCATCTCTTCGGACAATCCCTCACCTCCACCGGCTCCGAAAATATCGATGCTCTCCCCGCACTTGGGACAAACGTAGCCGCTCATGTTCTCCACGACCCCGATCACCGGCAAGGACAAGCGATTGCAGAACGAAACACACCGTCGCACGTCCGCGACCGCCACCTCTTGCGGGGTGGTCACGATCACGGCTCCGGAACCCGAGCCGATCAACTGCGCCACGGAAAGCGGCTCGTCACCGGTGCCGGGTGGCGAGTCCACGATCAGGTAATCCAGCTCACCCCAGAGTACATCCTTCAGGAACTGACGGATTACACCGTATTTCATCGGCCCGCGCCAGATAACCGGATCCGTACGATCTTTCAACATAAAGCCGACGGATATGACTGTCAGATTGTCGTTCACCCTGACGGGCACCATCCCGTCCTCGGATCCCATGACCTGGCGGTCTTCCAATCCCAGCATCCCGGGGATGCTCGGTCCGTGGACGTCGATGTCGAGCAGTCCGACTTTCTTGCCCGATCGAGCAAGCGATACTGCCAGGTTGACGGCCACAGTGCTCTTACCGACTCCACCCTTTCCGGACAAGACGAGCAACTTGTGATGGATGAGGCTGAGGCGTTGTTCCAGCTCGTGTCTTTCAACGATCTCTTTCTCAGCCTCTTCCTGACGGCGTTCCTTGACAGAGCAAGAACTCTCATCGCAATTATCGCAGGACAGGGCTTGTGGCGACTCATCATCAAGGTCCGGGCGGCTGTTCTTGATGAAGTTTTCACAGGCGGCATGCAGAGTGTCAGTGGCCAGAAGAGCACAGTGCTGAACCTCCTCCGGAAACCCACCAAGTGCATCAAGGACACCCTTCTGGTCTATGTCGAACACCTCGTCAATCGTCTTGCCCAAGGCCATTTCCGTGGTGATGCTGCCACATGCCATCGATGAACCACACCCGTCCGTGATGAAGTTCGCTCGCTGAATCCGTTCTCCTCGTACCTGAAGCCAGAACTCCATGGTGTCGCCGCACGGACCGGTGATACGCGCGTGACCGTTGCAGAATTCCAATGTGCCGAGATTACGCGGATTCTCGGCATGGTCGATGGCCACAGCGGAGTACTCGAAGTCAGATCCCATGTACGTCTTGCTCCTGCGTTTCTCAGGTTGCTCCGGCGATATACGACTATCAATGGGAGCCTCGCACTCACGCTCAACGGTAGCCTATATCTGACTTCGAGCCAAGGTTACGTCCCTGTCGTACGGAGCTCGGACGAACATTGCCCTCTCGTACTCTTTCGAGGCTGATTCGTGGAGTCGCCCACCGATGGATGGCCCACCTCTTCAGAGGTTGGAGATACAACGATGCGCGTCACCCACGGCCAAAGCCATGGGCCACGCAACCCGCATCGCGGGCTGCAATCCCTCGATAACACCTATTCCCGGGTCACCTCCTTGCCTTCGATGGCATCCACGAGTATCGGGCATCCGGAAGCCTCGAACGGGGGCTGAATCCGACTGCACCTCTCTGAGATTTCGGTTTCCACCACACACCTTCGGGCAAGCCGCATACCAACCGGAGCCCCAACCACGGTCTGTAGCGTAACCATCTGTAAAAAATAGAGTTAGGGAGAACCGCCGCAAGTCCCGTCACTGAGCCGCAATTGCAGCTTGCAACAGCCGATAAAGGAGATGTCTTGCAAAATGCAAGGGGCCTAACGGCCCGCTGGCCGGTCTTCAGGTGCATCCACCTCCTCTGGAAATTCGTGCGATGAGGGAAGTCTGACGGCTCTGTTGCGCATGTAGTGTTTCAAAGCAGGTTAGACATTCCGGCGTTTCGGGTAAGGTACGGATTGGCTTGGTTCTCTGCACGGCGATGCCGGACGTGCCAGAGTTGCTTGCATCCCGAAGACTACGGGCCAACACCGACCATCCATGGAGAGCGTGACTATGCGCGTAACGGGAACCTTCCGCTTAGGACTTTTCGCGGTGCTTGTGGCCGCCGCTTGTCCGCTTTCGGCAATCGCCAGTCCGGTTTCATCGTTCATCCTTGCTTCCTCTACCTTGTTGCACGACGTGCCGGCACCTCGCGTCGGTCCGTGGAGGGCGTGGCTGGACGGACCGGGCGGGGAGTTGCCGTTCGGCATCGAGCTCGTGCGCGACCACGACAAGTGGAGCGCGTATGTCATCAACGGTGAGGAACGCATCAAGGTTCCGAGCGTTACCTGGACCGGTCATGAGCTGGTGCTCGACATCGATTACTACAGCTCCAGGCTCATCGCTCAACCGGACGCCGAGGGCTCGCGTCTTAAGGGGGAGTGGGTTCGGCAGCGAAGTGAGGATCGCGTCACGCGAATGGCTTTCCACGCAAAGAGCGGAAAGGCCCGGCGATTCAAAGCCGACGCGGCTGCGACCGGTAAGTCCGTCGCTTCATCTATCGACGGCAGGTGGTCGGCGAAGTTCGCCAAGAGTGACTACCCGTGCGTCGCGGTCTTTACGGGGCGACCGGATGGGACGGTCGCGGGGACGTTCCTCACGCCCGGCGGTGACTACGGCTTTCTGGCCGGGAACATGGACGGTGACCGTCTCCGGCTGTCGGGGTTCGACGGTGCCCACGCGCTGCTGTACGACGCCCGGCTTCAGGCGGATGGAACGCTCAAAGGTGATTTCTGGTCGCGTGACACCTGGCACGAGACATGGACCGCCCGGCGCGATCCCAGCGCGGCCCTTCCCGACGCGTTCGGGCAGAGTGAATCGGCCGCTGACATCCGTCTTTCGGACAACGAGTATCCCGACCTGGATGGTAAGCCGCGATCGTTGAACGATCCTGCCTTTCGGGGGCGAGTCCGCATCATCGAGATCTTCGGGTCGTGGTGTCCGAACTGCCACGACGCGTCGAAGTACCTCATGGAACTCCAGCAGCGGTATAACCATCGTGGGCTCAGGGTGCTCGGTCTCGGCTTCGAGATGTCCGGAGATTTCAAGACGGATGCCGCCCTTGTTCGCAAGTACGCCGCCCGGCACGGCGTGACGTACCCGATGCTGATCGTCGGGAAGCCGGGTAAGGAGAAGGTGGCCGAGGCGCTTCCGGGCCTGACCGACCTTCGCGCGTATCCGACGACGTTGTTCCTCGATG
>JAUXGE010000050.1 GCA_030622435.1 Planctomycetota bacterium | reverse complement strand
GCCGCTCTCAGTCTGGGAGATCCGAAAACTTGGGACCTGAGCCGCGATCCTGCTGGCCAGGTGTCCGCCGAGCAGGTTGTTGAACACGGTGCTCTTGCCGGCTGACGCCCCGCCAACCATTGCGACCAGCACCGGCAGCGCTTCGGCGTCAAGCCCGAGTCGAAGCCGGCACACCGCCTGTTGGGACGACGCCGGCCAGTCGAACGCCCACTCCGTGCGCAGGGATTCGCCACGCTCCGCCACAACCTCCAACGCGTTTGCCATACGATCAGTCATCAATCTGACAGGGAATTCGAGAATGGAAGACGAATCTTCCGGTCACGGGACTCCCATCTAACAGCCGTAGCGAACCATAACCGGAGCCCTTCAGGCGTACAGGTCCACCTCCCAAGTTCACGCCCAGGGTTGTGTCGCAACCGGACGCCTCCGATCCGCAATCCGGCAGCCCTGCCGGTTTGCGGCGGAAGGTATGGAAGGTTGCCAGGTACCAAGCACCTTCCAGAATCCAGCTTGCACCGTCACCCCCATCTGTGCGTTCTTGATGCAGAGACACGCCACGTTACCGGTCCGTACAAATCGAATCGCGGCAACTATCTACAATACTCGCGATGGAACGCATGTTCCTACCGGACGTACCACATACGGTGATCAGCTCCAATGACACTGCACAGGTGTTGATCGCTTGCGTCCGGTCAGGGGTCCACACACGCAGGGCATCGACACAGAATCGCGCCGCGATTGGCGAAATGCGGGCGGCTTCCTGTCGATACAACAGTGGTCTCCCCGGTGTTGTCAAACTGGACGCGGCGTCGAATGCCTGGATGGGGTGTTCGGTTGATGGGGATAGGGGTTGACGCTAGAATCCCCTGGCGTCGGCATGGAATCTATCGGACTTACGGGATTCGCCATCGGGGCGACTTAACCGGGCCGATTGAGTCTTTGCGGCGGTCAGGGTGCCCTACACAGACGTCGCATGGCGACTAGTGGTCTTGACGGCGGACTAATTCGGTGACGTCTCGTCCCGGCGGTTCCGCTGTCGACTCGCAGGAGGCAGCTTTACATGTTTGAAAGATTCACCGATCGCGCTCGCAAGGTCATGGCGTTGGCGAACCAGGAGGCCCAGCGCTTCAACCACGAGTACATCGGCACCGAGCATATTCTGCTCGGCTTGGTCAAGGAGGGATCGGGCGTCGGAGCAAACGTGCTCAAGAACCTGGACGTCGACTTGCGTAAAGTGCGACTGGAAGTGGAGAAGCTTGTCAAGAGCGGTCCAGAGACCGTAGCCATGGGCAAGCTTCCACAGACACCGCGTGCCAAGAAGGTGATCGAGTACGCCATCGAGGAAGCCCGCAACCTCAATCACAACTACGTTGGCACGGAACACCTGCTGCTGGGTCTCCTGCGGGAACAGGACGGAGTCGCGGCGCAGGTCATGATGAACTTGAACCTCCGCCTGGAAGACGTGCGGGAAGAAGTGTTGAACCTGCTCGGTGCCAGCGACGAGTCCGAGGAGATGGGCTCGGTCATGGCAGGCGAGCAGAAAAAGGGCAAGAGCAAGACTCCGGCCCTCGACTCGTTCGGGCGCGACCTGACAGAGATGGCACGTCAGGGCAAGCTCGACCCGGTCATCGGGCGGTTCGCCGAGATCGAGCGGATCATTCAGATCCTCTGCCGGCGGCAGAAGAACAACCCGGTGCTGCTCGGCGAGGCGGGCGTAGGCAAAACTGCCATTGTGGAAGGTCTGGCGCAGCAGATCGTGAGCAATGAAATTCCCGAGCTTCTCGCCGATCGCCGCATCGTCGTTCTGGACCTGGCGATGATGGTCGCCGGGACGAAATACCGTGGTCAGTTCGAGGAGCGCATCAAGGCCGTCATGAACGAGGTGCGCCGGGCCGGCAACGTCATTCTGTTCATCGACGAGCTGCACACTCTCGTTGGCGCGGGTGGAGCCGAGGGTGCGATTGATGCATCCAACGTCTTGAAGCCGGCGTTGAGCCGCGGTGAGATTCAGTGCATCGGCGCGACTACGCTCGACGAATACCGCAAGTATGTCGAGAAGGATACGGCCCTCGAGCGCCGGTTCCAGCAGATCATCGTCGAGCCGCCGACGAACAAGGAGACACTGCTGATCCTCAACGGGTTGAGGGATCGATACGAGGCGCACCATCGCGTGCGGATCACCGACTCCGCCCTTGAACATGCCGTGGAACTCTCCGCAAGGTACATTCCACGTGTTCAACCGGATAAAGCGATTGATGTGATGGATGAGGCCGGTGCGCGCGTACGCCTCAAATCCTTGACGAAACCGCCCGACCTCACCGAGTTGGAACGGGAGCTGGCGAGATTCACTGCGGAAAAGGACGAGGCTGTCAAGAACGCCGACTACGAGCGAGCGGCCCAGGTCCGCGACCAGCTCGATTCGATCAGGCTGAAGAAGGGGGAGGTTCAGAAGGAGTGGCGTGATCGGAGCAAGGAGATCGACGGGGTGGTCGACGAGGAGGTGATCGCCGACGTAATCAGCTCGATGACCGGAATCCCGTTGACGCGTATGGGGAAGGATGAGGCCGATCGTCTGCTCGGTCTCGAGGACGAGCTGCACAAACAGGTCGTAAGCCAGAATGAGGCGGTCAGCGCGGTCGCACGGGCAGTGCGTCGCAGCCGCAGCGGCCTGAAGGATCCGAATCGTCCCATGGGCAGCTTCATTTTCGTGGGGCCTTCCGGCGTTGGCAAGACGTATCTGGCCAAGTGCCTCGCCGAGTTCATGTTCGGTGACCCGGAGGCGCTGTTCGTGCTCGACATGTCCGAATACATGGAGAAGCACAATGTATCGCGTCTGATCGGAGCGCCCCCCGGGTACGTGGGCTACGAAGAAGGTGGGCAGCTCACCGAGCGCATCCGGCGGCGTCCATACTCCGTGATCCTGCTTGACGAGATCGAGAAGGCGCACCCCGACGTTTTCAACATGCTGCTACAGATCATGGAGGAAGGTCGTCTGACGGATTCCTTCGGGCGGCACGTAGACTTCAAGAACGTCGTCATGATCATGACGAGCAACGTCGGTGCTCATCGGATCACACACCAGGACGAGTTCGGCTTCGGCAAACGGGATGAGGAGATCACCTACGAGAAGATGAAGGAGATGCTCAAGACGGAACTGGAAGGGCATTTCCGTCCCGAGTTCCTCAACCGGCTCGACGAGATAATCGTGTTCCGCAAGCTCACCCACGACAACCTGGTGCAGATCGTCGATCTGGAACTCGCCAAGCTTGCCTCCCGAACACAGGACAAGAAGCTCGAACTCGAGGTTACGCAGGAAGCAAAGGACTTCCTGATCGAGTATGGCACGGACGAGAAGTTCGGTGCACGACCGCTTCGACGCGCCATCGAGCACCACCTGGAGGATGCCTTGTCCGAGTCGATGCTCCGAGGGGAGTTTGTCGGCAAGAACAAGATCGTCGTCTCAGTCAAGCCGGGAACGCCCGATGACGAGACGCCGGTCCTGCTGCTGGAGGGTGTCCTCGTCGAGGGCAAGGACGCCGACAAACCCGAGCCGGTCGGCGCGGGGCAAGCCGAGGAGACTTAGACCTTACATCGCCAGTACCGTGTTTCATAGGTTCTGCGACTATCTGAGCCGCATGCTTCAGCCTGCGCGGACGTCCGCGCGTGCTGAAGCACGCGGCTCGGGGCGCAACTATAGTCGTATCTATTAACCGTGCACTTCGGATAACACAGGTCGATCTTGAACGTCATACCCTTCGGAGCGTGGGCGGCTCTGGGTGCGCGCCGACAAACGTCACACTCCGAATGCGCAGGACACCCGGACAGCGACGCGGAGTTGCTTCAGCTTCGACAATAAGATGTGCTGCGAGAGTGTTGGAAGTACCGGGCGTCGGTTCGGGGTTGATCACAAGCGTAAGAACTTGTCTCACTGTGTCCCGAGGATCGTGCAGACGCGGTTTGAACGGGGATCCTGTTGTCGAGACCCAGTTGCAGGGATACAATCGTATTGATACCGAACGTTCGGACCACTGTTCCGCTTCACTGGCGTCGGTTTCGACCGGTTGCCCCGCCACGAATCCGTGGCTTTGGCTTATGGAAGACACGTACCAACACGCAGGTAACAGAGGTCGTGCAGGACAGGCAGCGGCCATCCTGGCGTCGTTGCTCATAGTGGGACTGCCCGACACTGCGCTCGGCACTCTCGAGGTCAACGTCACACGTGTCGGGTTCCCCACACTCCAGCACGCGAACGTGATCCGCAGCGGCGAATGGGTGCCCATCATCGTCGATCTGGCGCTGGTCGATCAGCCGAGCTTCGACGGACGAATACGTGTCGGCCAGTACGACATCGACGGCGACGAGTGTTACGACGATGTGGGCGTGCATCTCCGCGCGGAGACGAATGACAACCAGCGGCTCCATCTGTATGCCTTGGCCAACCCCATTCGCAACAGAGGTAGGTTTTTCGTGGAGGTGTTCAACGAGGAGGGTGATGCGGTTCAGGTTCTGTCGCAAGGAACCATGACCTACCAGGCCGCTCTCGCCGCGTCACCGTCCAGCATCGGCGATGATGACATCCTGATTCTTTCTCTGTCGACAGGGACGCTCGGGCGCGTGCAGGATCTGGTCGGTCCGGACCAGTTGAACCTCTACACCCGTCCGTTGCACATCGGGCATATGAGCCCGACGGATCTACCCGAGCTCTGGATCGGGCTGGAGATGATCGACTGCATCGTCTGGGAAGATCCCCGCCCGGAGCAGCTCACTCCCCGGCAGATCAGTGCTCTTATCGAATGGACCCGCCAGGGAGGGACGTTGTTGATCGCGGCCTCGCGCACTGCGGGTTCCCTCAGGCTCACCAAGGAACTCGCGGCAATCCTTCCGGTCGAACTGGGTGAGGTTCGCCCGGTCGATAATCTCCCCAACGTGCGCAGGCACCTGTTGTCCTTGTCAAGTGCCACAACGCGGCGGAGAAGGGAGAACGACACGCCGTGGTGGCAGATACCTTTCGCCGCCCCTGTACCGGTGGTTGAATGTACTCTTCGAGATGGGGCCAGTTGCATCTCCGAGACATCCGAGAACGCCTCGAACGTCATAACGCGGCGGACCCTGGGGCGTGGCACAGTGCTCTTCTGCGCCGTTACCTTGCAGGATCTGTTCGAGGGCGGCGGCAGTGCGATCGAGTTCTACCAGGAGCTGTTCCATCTGAACGTCATCGAGAGCGCCGACCTGAGTTCTCCCGAACCTGTTCCTCTGTTTCCCCACGTGATCACGGCCATCGGGTTCGCCCGATCGGGAAGCCTGTACTTGCTGACGGCCGGGGTCTTCTCGGTGGCCTATGTTCTCGTGGCAACGTCCGGTGTGTGGATGTTGCTCGGCGCGAGGAAGTGGCGACACCACTGCTGGAGTGCGTTCGCCGTCGTGGGCCTTGGTGCGAGTGTGCTGAGCGTCCTTTTGGTGAACTCGGTTCGAGGTTTCGGCGAGACCCTGCATCAGATTTCCGTTTTGGACCTCGAAGCCGGGCAGGGGTATGGCCAGGGCACCGTGCTGTTCGGCGTCAAGACTGGAACGGATCGCGAGCTGGACTTCTGGTTGCCTTCGGACCCGCTGAGCGAGACCGAGCCCGGTTTGACAAACTGCTTTCTCAGACCCCTGCCGGCGGGGAACGACCCTCTGGATGCATCGAGCAGCTTTGCCGACCCCGAGGAGTATCGCCTGGTGGCGTCCAGCGCGTTTATTGATGATGTGCGTATCCGGGGAACGCTGAAACGATTCGAGGGGAGATGGTCGGGGCCTGTCGGCGGCACCGTAGATGGTGAGATTGCGGTGCGGGGTACGCGAATCGAAGAAGGCAGCTACATCGTCAACAACCTCGATGTGGACATGGAAGACTGCTATCTCCTGCACGCCGTGCTCGACATTTCGAAGGGGCGGGGCTACCGAAGTCAGGGGATCTATGCCTACCCGATCGGACCGGTCCCCGGCGGCGGGGTGAGAGTCGACCTGGGCCCTCTCTGCAACGCGACGGAGGATCCTGCGAACCCCGGACGCCCGGCAACCCGACCTACACTCAAGGAGGCACAAGACGCGTGGGGTAGCACGCTGAAGAGCCTGGTGAGCGAAATCGGTTCTCTGACCCAGAGGAACCGGAGGCTGGCTCTCGGGGAGGAGAAGAACGCCCTGATGCTTCTCTCGACCATCGGAGAACATGATCCTATGCTCGACGCCGGGATCGGGGCACAGCTCTGGGGCACCAAGACCTGGTCGCGTGATCGGGCCAGGCAGCTCGATCTTCGGGAGCATCTGCGGAGAGATCAGGTGGTCTTGATCGGCTTCGCAGAGGATCCCGGTCCCGTCCGATTGTACCGCCGCTCGGGCGACCGGACCTTCCGTCCGCTGACGCCCGATTCTCAGAAGTCTCGGACCATGTACCGGGTCCGCATTCCAGTTACTCTACTGAGGGGCGGGAGCACTGACGAGGATGAAGATGAACTCGATGGGCGCATCCGATAGTATTCTCTCAACCATGCAATGACAGGGTAAATACCTTGATCGTCGAGACAATCAACCTGACCAAGCGGTACGGCAAGCTCGTGGCCTTGAATAATCTCCACCTGAAGATCCAGGAAGGGGAGTGCTTCGGCTACATCGGGCCCAACGGTGCCGGCAAGACGACGACCATCAAGATTCTCGCCACCCTGCTGCAACCGACGTGGGGCGAGGCACGTGTCTGCGGGCACGTGATAGGGTACGAGTCCCGCAAGATCCGTCCTCTGATCGGCTATGTGCCCGACTTCTTCGGCGCCTACGAGGATATGGTGGTCCAGGAATACCTGGAGTTCTTTGCGAGTGCGTACAACATCACTGGGCGGCAGCGGACGCGCGTGGTCGGGGACGTGCTCGAGCTGACGGATCTGGTCTTCAAACGCGACGCCATCGTGGACTCTCTCTCTCGCGGCATGAAGCAGCGGCTGAGCGTGGCGCGCGTTCTCTTGCACGATCCGAAGGTGCTGCTGCTGGACGAACCCGCAAGCGGGCTCGATCCGCGGGCGCGCATCGAAATCCGCGAGCTGCTGAAAGAGCTGCGGAGGATGGGCAAGACGATCATCATCAGCTCCCACATCCTCCATGAACTGGCGGAACTCTGCACGACTGTAGGGATCATCGAGCAGGGCGAGTTGCTCTTCCACGGTCCGATCGAGGAGGTTTTGCGCAGGGCCAAGACAAGCGTCAAGCTCCATATCCGTGTAACGGAACAGATGGATCTGGCCGCCCTGCTTCTCCAGCGGACCAAGGGAATCAAGCAGGTCGAGCAGCACAACGGCGCTCTGATCGTCGAGCTGGAACGGCGCACTCACGACTTCAGCGCGGTGGCCAGACTCCTGCTCGACAACAACTTCAAGATCCGGGAGATCAAGGAGGAGGAAGTGAATCTCGAGACGGCGTTCATGCGGTTGACGAAAGGAATGGTGCAGTAAGAGAAGAAGAAATTACGAATTACAAATTACAAATTACGAAATACGCGTATCGTGTTGGAGAATGTGAACCGCCGGTTACTCGGGAGGATCATCGAATCAGGTTCGCGTCGGGTATTGGAGAGTCGTGTGGCTACGGCACGGGAGGTTGAAGCCGAGAGTACAAGGTCTGAGCGTGATCCGCCTCAGCACATTGCCGAGCGAACCGGTGAGTTCGCAGACCTCATTATCAAGCTGTGTTTGTCGCTTCCGAACAACGTCGCCGGGTGGGAGATCGGCAAACAGCTCGTGCGAGCAGGAATGAGTGTCGGAGCAAACGTGGAGGAGGCACAAGCAGGCGAAAGCACTGCTGACTTCCTTCACAAGATGCGTATTGCCAGGAAGGAATGCCGGGAGGCACGGTACTTCCTCACTCGGATAGCGAATGCCGAACTAGTCTCTCGCGAGAGACTTGCCGAGATACTGGACGAAGCCGACCAGCTCGTCCGTATACTGACGGCCATCATTCGCAATACCGCCCGTAACCGTTCGTCGCCGGAGTCCTGATTCGTATTTCGTGTTCTGTAACTTGTAATTCGTAATTAGTAATTTTTTATGAATGCTGTTTTCTCCAAACTCTGGCTCTGGCTCTGGCACCTGCTGCCGGCGAACCCGATCCTCGTTCGCGTCGTGTACGGTGCGTCGAGGCGATCTCGACACCTGTATCTTCGCACCGGCTACCTCGTCATCCTCGTGGTCGTCGTACTCTTCTCCTTGTTCTACTCGATGACGGGTCAGAGCCCGTCGCTGGCCGATCTGGCGAAGAGCGCTTCACAGACGTTCCGGTTCGCCTCCATGGCACAGCTCGCACTCATGTGCTTTCTGGCACCGGTGTTCACGGCCGGTGCGATCACGCAGGAGCGCGACGCCCAGACGTTCAACATCCTCCTCTCGACGCCGCTCTCCAACGCGCAGATCGTTTTCGGTTCGCTGATAAGCCGGCTGTTCTTCGTGATCGTGTTGTTGATCGCGGGACTACCCATCTTCCTGATGACGATGGTATACGGCGGCGTGACGACGACGCAGGTCGCCCAGAGCTTCATGCTGTCCGGGTCGACGGCGATCCTGACCGGTGCAATCGCCATCTTCATCGCCATGATCGGGGTGGGGACTCGGCGAACGATCTTTTCGTTCTACGTCGTCATCGCCCTTTATCTGCTCAGCATCTACCTCATGGGGAAGTGGAGCTTTACCTGGGTCGAGAGTTCCCCCGCCAACATCGACGGGCAGAAGATGAGCTGGCTGGCGGCGCTGCACCCGTTCATGTCCCTGGAGGTAGCACTCAATCAGGTCTACGCGCCGCCCCTCGGTCGTCTGGCCGATAGATCGGGTCTGATCCGCTACGCGCTGGCCTACCCGTCTGCGGTCTATGTGACTTGGACGATCCTCCTGGCATTTGTTCTGACCGTCGCCAGCATCTTCTTCGTTCGTCGCGGTGCAAAGACGGGGGAGACAACCTTCTGGACCGCGCTGATCGACCGATTCCGCCGTCAACCGCGGGGAGAGCGGACGCGCACGCCACGGAACGTCTGGAACAACCCTGTTGCGTGGCGTGAGGCAAAGACCCGCGCGTCCGGTGGTCGTGTGGTTCGCCTGTTTATCATCGCCGGTGGGTTTGCAGGCCCGCTGGTCGTGTTCCTGTACTATTGGCGTGGATCACTCGGGCAGTTTCAGGTGCCGGAGTGGCTGGCCGGACTGATCATCATCCAATTCGTGCTCGCACTCGTCATTGCCACCAACACGGCCGCCACGTCGATGACCAAGGAGAAGGAATCCAAGACCATCGACCTGCTTTTGACAACTACTTTGACCAGCAAGTACATCCTGTGGGGCAAGCTCCGCGGATTGGTGAGCTTCGCGATGCCGCTGATAGCGGGTCCCGTAATCGTCCTGATAATCTTCGGTGTGTACGGGCTCACGCAGGACCAATCTCCGCCGATCGTCTGGGTCGAGGTGGCAGTCGAACTGAGCCTGCTCATGCTGATCTATTCGGCGGCCGCGTGCGTGCTGGGGCTCTACGTTTCACTTAACAGCAGGAAGAACGTAACGGCCGTCATGTACAGTGTCGGCATGGTGATCCTGGCCGGGGGCATATCATCGCTTCTCGTATGGGCCTTTGTAACCAATGCCGGCGGTCAGATCGGCGCCTTTCTCGCGCCTTTCGCCCCGTTCACCTCCATCAAATACCTCGTTCATCCGGCCGCCCTCTTTGCTGCAAGGTCGGAGTTCGTCAACGCTGCCGTTACGACGCGGCTGTGTCTGATGTTCGGAACCGTCCTTGCCGTCTGCCTCTACGTCTTCATCGTCTGGCGGTTGTACACCAGCCTCGTACGCAATTTCGACATGACACTGCGCAAGCAGTCAGAATAAACGTCGAAACGTCAAAAAATCAAAACGACAAAACGACAAAACGACAAAAAAACGGCCAAACATCGAAACGCTGGTGGGTGAGTGGTGCCGGTTCTCCGAGTTGCCGGCAGCGGCACATTATCGATAACCCAAGTCGTTCAGGTCATCCTCGTCCAGGCCGAAGTGGTGGCCGACCTCGTGGAACACTGTCTTGCGCACCTGCCGGATGATCTGGCGTCGTGTCCGGCAGAGGCGCTCGATGTTCTGCTGATAGATTGTGATGCGATCCGGCAAACGCCCGGTGTCTTGCACGCTACGTCCGGTCAGCGGCACCCCGTGGTAGAGCCCCAGGAGCGAACGCGGATCGTCGAGCCCCATCCGCCGGCAGGTGCGCATGTCCGGCATCGGCTCGATATCAATGGCCACATCACGCAAGTACTCCTCAAACGGCTCCGGGATGTCCTCCAACGCTTCTTGCGCGAGCTCGGCAAACTCGTCCGGGGTGAGTCTCATCGTTTCTTCGACACGCTCCCCGCCCGCCTCGGGCACGAAAATCTGACACGGGGTCCCTCATTCCGGGTGCATCCCATTTCGGGTGGCATGGGCAAGCTGAAAGTGTGATCCACGTCCCGCGCCGACGTACTCTCGGGCCGCAAGAGCATATTCGTAAGGATGAAATGGAGCTTGCCCGTGTTACGCCACTGCTTGCCGCCGGACGCCATGAGCACGGGCAAGGACCGCCCCCAGACATTCTTTGGCACTGGGAAACACTGCCGTAGGCGGCCCTTGCCCATGCCACCCTCTTCGGATTCGCCACCCATTATGGGATGCATACCTTCATTCCAGAGCATAAGTACCCGGCTGGTCACTCCAGCAACCTGTGGTTAGGATAGCGGCGGATGGTGCGCTGCGACAGACGGCCGATCGCCCGGCCCTGCGTAACCCACGAACGCTGCGTAAACCGGCAAGGAGGCTCATCACGTGATACCCGAACGCTCGAAACGACCGATTCTACTGGGCACCGCACTCCTTCTGGCTATTGGCCCGGTGCTCTCGACCGGCTGCCTGCCCTCGAGCCTGCTCATAACGCCGGTCAGTGCCCCCAGACGCCTGGTCGAGCAGGAGCTTTCTCGTGACGCCTGGCATGCAAAGGACAAGATCGCGCTGATCGACGTCAGCGGGACAATCGCCAATGAGTCCGGATTCAAGCTGTGGGGTGAAGATGATAACCCCGTGAGTCTGCTGTTCGAGCAGCTCGACGCGGCGCGCCGCGATCGGCACGTCAAGGGTGTTCTGCTCCGGATCAACTCGCCGGGCGGTACGGTCGCCGCCAGCGAACTGATGCATGACGAGATCACGCACTTCCGGAAGTCGGGCAAGCCGGTGGTGGCCGTCATGATGGACATGGCCACCAGCGGTGGATATTACATCGCCTGCGCCTGTGACGAGATCGTGGCACAACCCTCGACAATTACCGGCAGCATCGGCGTCATCATGCAGACGGTTGATCTCAGCGGCACCATGGAACTGGTCGGCGTCCGTACGGACGCCATCGCCTCAGGAGCCATGAAAGACGCCGGATCTCCGTTTCGCCGTATGAAGCCCGAGGAGCGCGAGTTGTTCCAGCATGTGATAGACGAGATGCACGATCGCTTCGTCGACGTTGTCGTTGACGGCCGATCGGCACTGGATGAAGAGGCAGTGCGTCGGCTGGCCGATGGGCGGATCTACACGGCCACACAAGCGCTCGATAAGCGGCTGATCGACCGGATCGCCACTTTGCGAGAAACGATCGGAAGCCTCAAGAAACGCGTCGGCTCCGACAAAATTCGCCTTGTCGCCTACACGAGACCGCCGGGCTATCGCCCGAACTACTATGCCCGTTCTCCCTACGGCGGCCGGGTCAACATCGGCCTGGTGAACGTCGATCGATCAATCGGACCCGAATGGCGCACACCGCGGTTTCTCTACCTTTGGGCACCAGGGCTCAACTAGCGTTCGGCCACCCACGAGTCTGCGGGCGGTCGGGATGCCATGGTCAGCTTGCCTGCCCGTGGGCACTTGCGGTCAAGCCGCCAGTGGCACGCTTTCGCTCAACCCCGGGAACCGATCCAACCCGCAGATTCAGGTGTGACCCGTGCAATCGATACCCTAGAGAAGGGAACAAGCCCCGGTAGGGGCGAAAGGCATCAGCCCACGGCGTAAGCCGTGGGGATGAGGACGGGCAATGTGGTGAGAGCCCCGCGGGGGCGACACGCGGATTCTCGTGGAGGTCGGATGCACGACGTGTGTGAAGATGAAGTGCCGTCCCGATGGGACTGAAGACGTCGAGCGCTGACTATGATCCCACGGCTCACGCCGTGGGCTAAAGACTGCCGTCCCTGACGGGACTGCGCTACTGGGATCGACAAGACAATTGCTGCTTGGTCAACCTTGAGTTTGCGTGGTCCGGCGGGATACAACGGACGGTTTGTCTGCCCGAGGACACTGGCATACAAGCCACCATTAGCCCCTGTTCATTCAACACCCGGCACCGGCTCCACTCGTAGATTCAGGTGTGACGCTACTGTCCGGCAACTTCAACGTGCGATCGGCGATGCCATTCTCCCGGCAATAGGCAAAGAGCATGCGCACATAGGATGATCGTTCCAGAGAGGCACTGCCAAGCCCGAGTTCGTCTCGAACAGATCGGATCACGGCCTCATCAGGTCCTTCGATCTCGACGAACAGGCCGACGTGCGGCGGCTCGTCCAGCTCGATCCGGCAATCGAGAAACTGCCAACTCTCCCGGCGCTTCTGATATGTAAGGATCACCTCGAAGCCGAGGCCTTCGAGAATACCCGTCGTCGTTTCCGCATCGTCCACGGATGCCTCGAGTTCCTCGCGAGACTTGAACTCTCCGGGCTGGACCGGCCCTTTGAACGTCAGGGTGGCTGCTCGCCCACCACTATCCTCCGCAATGGTGGACCGAACGCGCAATCCACAGCCCCTGCCCCGTAGCGAGCCATCCGGCCTGTCGAAGATTCGGTTCGTCTCTACAACGCACCCGAGCGGCGTAGCCCCGGCCTGCTGCAAGCGCTTGCGCACCGGATCATGCGTTTTCACACGGAGTTTTGCTTCGGTTTCGGTAGACATCGTCATGGGAAACACGCCTTGGGTATTACGAACCACGACTCCTGTTTGTCAATCACCCGAACCGGGCCTGTACTGGAGCGCTCCCGGTTTCTGTGCAGCGTCAACCCTTGGTATGTGTTTAGCGTGGAATTTGGGTGGCATGGGCAAGGATCGCCTTGAGCGAAACTCTAAAACGAAGATAGCGTTTGTCGGCGGTCCTTGCCCGTGCGTGCGACACGCTGTCGGGCATCACGGGCAAGCTGCACCGCGGAGCGTCGGTCACCAACTCGTCCTGGTAAGGTAGACTGTTGCCCAGGCTGCCTAGCCTAGCGTTCGCTTGCCCATGCCACCCTCCGCTAAACACGTCCCCCCTTGTGGGTGACGCAAGTTCGGTGCCGCCGCCGCCCACAAGGGGCAGCGCTACAGCAGCTACGCAACACCCGAAACTGCGCTAGACCGGCTCACGCAGGGTAGACACTGCGACCGGTCAATCGAGCGGATTCTCCGAATCAGTTCGCCACGACATTGACGAGCCGGCCCTTGACGACAATCACTTTGCGGATCGTCTTGCCCTCGAGTGCCGATGCCACCTTCGGAGCCTCCAACGCGGTCGATCGAATCTGCTCCTCGTCCGCGTCGGCGGCCACAGTGACACGGGCTTTCATCTTACCGTTGATCTGCACGCCGATCTCGACGGATTCGTCGCGCGCTAGCTTCTCGTCGTGCACGGGCCATGACTCATACGCGAGCGTCTCTTTGCGCCCGAGCCGATGCCACAGCTCCTCCGCCAGGTGCGGCACAAACGGCGAGATCACGAGCACGAAGGGGTCGATCAACGCTCGCGGACGCCGATCCCGAGGGGTCAGGAAGTTCACGAAGTCGAAGATGGCCGCGATCGCCGTGTTGAGCTTGAGCTGCTCCACATCCTCGGTGACACGTTTGATGAGCTTGTGGAGTGCGCGAAGCGCGTCCGCATCCGGCTTGTCATCAGTCAAGACCGACGACAGATCGCCCGAGTTCTCGTCGATGACCAACCGCCAGATCCGCTGGCAGAGCTTGTGCAGCCCGGGCACATCGCGTGTGTTCCACGGTTTCGACGCATCCAACGGCCCCATGTACATCTCGTACAGCCGAAATGTGTCGGCCCCCAATTCGGAGACGATTTCGTCCGGGCTGACGACGTTCTTGAGCGACTTGCTCATCTTCGCGATGATGCGCTCCAGCGGCTCCCCTGTCTCCTTGGATGCAAACCGGTCGGGCTCGAGTTCTTCAACCATGTCGTCCGGCAGAAGGCGACCCTTGCTGTCCCGATAAGCGAAACCCTGGATCATCCCCTGATTGAACAGCTTGCGAAACGGTTCGCTCGTCGAGACGAACCCGAGGTCATATAGCACTTTGTGCCAGAACCTGGCGTAGAGAAGGTGCAGCACGGCGTGCTCGGCGCCGCCGACGTAGAGGTCCACGGGCATCCAATACCGCTCCGCCTCGGCATTGCAGAAGAGATCGGTGTTGCACGAATCGATGAAGCGAAGGTAATACCAGCACGAACCCGCCCACTGAGGCATCGTGTTGAGGTCGCGCCTATACTGCCGGCCGTCGCGCTCGACGTTCACCCACTCCACGGCACGACTAAGCGGCGGCTCGGGCAGGTTCACCTCGTCGTCGCCCACCGTAGTGGGTTTGAAGTCCTCCATGGGAGGCAGTTCGACGGGAAGCTCATCGTCCGGCAGCCCGATTGTCTCACCGTGCTCACCGTCTCGAGCGTGAAGCACCGGGAACGGCTCACCCCAGTATTTCTGCCTGCTGAAGATCCAGTCGCGCAACTTGTAATTGACGGCCGCACGACCGAGCCCTTTGCCGTCGAGCCACTCCGTGATCCTGGTCTGCGACTCACAAGTCAGCAGACCATCAAGATTGCACATATCCTCCAGCGGGCAAACCGACCGCAGTTTGGATCCCGGCGAGTTGATGCTCGCACCTTCTCCAACGAAGACCTCTATGAATATGCCGGGGTCCCCTCGAAACGCGGGGAGCACCACCTGCCTGACCCAGCTCGAATCCCCATCGAGGATGGCGGTGGCGTCCTGGGCGGTGATCCCGCCCAATGTGCCGGCGGCGCTCGAGGCCGACTGCATCAGATCGCCCACCAGACTCGTCTTGCCGTGCTGAGTGCAGTACTCGGCGTCAAGAGCGCCCCGCATGATCTGCTCGTGGAACCAGCCATCGTCCGGTTGGACCACGGCCACCAGCGGCAGGTTGAACGTCTTGGCAAACTCGAAGTCGCGCGTGTCGTGGGCGGGAACGGCCATGATCGCGCCCGTCCCGTACCCCATCAACACGTAGTCGGCTATCCAGATCGGGACCGACTGCCCGTTGACGGGGTTGATCGCGTAAGCGCCGGTGAACACACCGGTCTTCTCCTTCGTGTCGGCCGTTCGATCCAGCTCGGAGCGGCTCCCTGCCGCCAACACGTACGCATCGACCGCCGCGCGCTGCTCGGGCGTCGTGATCTGCTTGACCAGCTCGTGCTCCGGTGCCAGCACCATATAAGTGGCACCAAAGAGCGTGTCCGCCCGCGTGGTGTAGACCCGGATGGCGTCCGGGGCCGTCTCGTAACATATTTGCTGACCCGCATCATCGTCGCCCGCATGAACGAGTCGTCCCCCTTCTACGGTCCACTTTCCTGCAAGGGGGAACATGACCTCCGCTCCGGTGCTGCGGCCGATCCAATTGCGCTGCATGATCTTGATCGGCTCAGGCCAATCCAGTTCTTCGATATCCGCCAGGAGGCGATCGGCGAACTTCGTGATGCGCAGCATCCACTGCTGGAGCGGGCGGCGGAAAACGGGATGATCTCCCCGATCGCTGCGACCCTCGTTGGTCACTTCTTCGTTAGCCAGAACCGTCCCCAGCGCGGGGCACCAGTTGACAGGTACTTCGTCCAGGAACGCCAGACGATGCTTGTCGAGGAATTTGCGCCTCTCGGGATCCGAGAGATCGCGCCATTTGCGCCCGGTCGATTCTTCCCCCTCGCGGACAATCGCATAACCGGGGCCGACGCGCCACCGCCCCGATTCGAGTTCGGCCACAAGCTCACTGATCGGCCTGGCCCGGCCGACCTCATTCTCACCCTCCGAGTTCACACCGCGAGCCTGGTCGTCGTACCAGCTCTCGAACATCCGGAGGAAGATCCACTGGGTGAACTTGTAGTAAGGCGGATCACAAGTGGCGACCTCCCGGCTCCAGTCATAGCTGAAGCCGAACATCTGGAGCTGTTCTCGATACCGATCGACGTTGTGCTTCGTGGTGACGGCCGGGTGGACGTTGTGCTCGATCGCATACTGCTCGGCCGGCAGACCGAACGCATCGAATCCCATGGGGTGCAACACGTTGAACCCGCGCATGCGCTTGAATCGCGCGACGATGTCGGTCGCACAGTAGCCTACTGGATGGCCGACGTGAAGCCCCGCCCCGCTGGGGTAGGGGAACATGTCGAGGATGTAGAACTTGGGACGATCCGGGTCGAAACCGGCCTCACCCGGATTCGGCATGAGGAACGTCTTGTGTTCGGTCCAGTATTCCTGCCACCGGGCCTCGGTCGCAGTAGGATCGTATCGACCCGGTTTGGATGTCGATTGTGTCTCGGTCATACGGTTATCAATCGTCAGATGAGGCGTCCCAATTCAAGACGCCACCCCGCAAAAGGAATGAGTCTAAGTCGGTATCCGCAGTGATTCAAGCTCGAAGTAGGCAGGGTCCACAGGCCGCAGGCACGACATTCTTGGCTGGTGGACAAGCCACCATTTCCACCCGGGGTGGTTCCAGTCACACTTTCACAT
>JAUXGE010000045.1 GCA_030622435.1 Planctomycetota bacterium | reverse complement strand
GAGGATGCAACGTCGTACCGGTCGGTCGGACAGACTCACAAGCGCGCTTGTGCCTCCGAGGATGCCGCTGCGCGGCGCGACGACCGCCGCGGTAAAGCCGCCGGCACGGTGCGCCTCGAGCTGCTCCTTCTTTGGCGCGTACAGCTCGAAGGCCCGGTCGTGAGGCCGAATGCCACGGCGGTTGGCGAAGCGTGTGGCGGCCAGCGGTCCCTCCGCGGGATCGGGATTCACGTCCTCCATCCGTTGGCGTTCTTCGGGCGTGCGTGCGGTCGCCGGAATGCCCATGTGCGTGTGAGCGTCAATGAACCCGGGATAGGCGATCAATCCGGTCCCGTCGATGATCCGGGCGTGCGCCGGAACATCGACGTCGGTGCCGGCGTCGGCAATACGACCCCGTTCGATCAGAATCGTGCCGGATTCGATAACCACACCGGGCTGCGACACGATCGTGACGTGTTCGATGGCCGTCGGGCTTACGACGTCGGCGCGGGCGGCACTCTGGAAAGAGCCGGGCACGGCGGCCGCTGCCGATAGGAGACACACCGTTCCAAACCTTACAGATCGTTTCATCGCGGTCATCCTGTAAGAGGGAGTTTTCATGCCCGCGCGGTACGCCTGGACACGGGGAAGGCCGTGATCCAGCCACGCCGAGGCCTGATGGATCGAGTGTAGGGGGGGATGGGCGACGTGTCGACATCGGAGCTGACGGATCGAATCCGATGGGTTCGACCTGGCAGGAGCCCGTGGCGGTTGAGTCCACACCCCGCTACGATTCGCATCAATGCCGATTCTTCTGAGAAATCTGCGCCTCGGGTTCGACGAGCCCGAGGAGAACGTGCTTCGTGCGGCCGCCAGACGCTTGGGCGTCCCGGAGACGGCTATCCGAACCTACGCCCTCGTACGCCGATCCGTAGACGCGCGACGGAAGGACGAGATAGTCTTCCTGTACCAGGTCGAGTTGGAGCTGGATGAATCCCCGGCGAGTCAGCGGAACCGGCTGCGACGCCACCACATCAGGCAGGCGACGTGGCTCGAACCGCAACCCGAGCAGGAACCCGTCCCCGGATCGTCCGAACTGGCCCGGCGGCCGATCGTCATTGGCTTCGGACCGGGAGGCATGTTCGCCGCTCTCCGCCTTGCACAGCTTGGTTACAAGCCAGTCGTTCTCGAGCGCGGTCGCGATGTCCGTCGCAGGCACCGTGATGTCCTGCAACGCTTCTTCCGGGAGCGGGACTTCGATCCGTCATCGAACCTTCTGTTCGGCGAGGGTGGGGCCGGAACGTACAGCGACGGCAAGCTGCACACGCGCGTGAATGACCCTCTGTGTCGCTGTGTGCTCGAAACGCTTTACCATCACGGTGCGGACCCCGACATCCTGATCAACGCGCGTCCGCACATCGGCAGCGATCGCCTCCCGACGATTTGCACGCGAATCCGGCGGAAGATCGAATCCCTCGGCGGGGAGGTTTCCTTCGAGTGTCACGTCGATGACATTCGTGTGATCGACGGAACACTCGACGCGGTCCACGTTACCGGGCCGGGGTATCCACCCTGCGGAACGTGGCTCGAGGCCGGTCCGACCATCCTGGCCGTCGGGCATTCCGCGCGGGATACGATCCGGATGCTGCAAAAGCGCGGCGTAAGGATAGATGCCAAACCGTTTCAGATGGGCGTGCGTATCGAGCATCCCCAGGCTATGGTCGATCGCTGGCAATATGGCACGGCAGCCGGTCATCCCCGGCTCCCACCGGCCGAGTATCGCGTGGTGGCCAAGCGCGCCGCGGGCTCGCGCGGTGACGTGTTCAGCTTCTGCATGTGCCCCGGTGGGATGATCCTGCCGACGGCCGAGACCCCCGGCCGGATAGCCACCAACGGTGCCAGCCGGTCGAGCCGGTCGGGCTCTTTCGCCAACAGTGGGCTCGTGATCACGATCGACCCGGAGACTCTCGGACACGAAGGAGGTGCGAACCTCGCGCTAGATACCCTGGCCTGGCTAGAGCGGTGGGAGCAGGCGGCCTTTGAGGGCGGCGGGGGTAACTACCGCGTGCCCGTGCAACGTGCCTCCGATTTCCTTCTCGGAGCGGAATCCGACGGACAGCTCGAAACCAGTTGCCCGCTGGGGGCGCAGTGGGCGAACCTTGCCGGGCTGATCCCTCAGCCGGTTGCAGAGGCGCTGCGATCAGCCCTGCCCGTGCTCGACCGAAAACTACCCGGATACGCCGGCGGCGAAGGCCTGATCGCAGCGACAGAGACACGTGCCAGTGCTGCATTCCGTGTCGTGCGTGACCCTGGAACGCGAGAGGCCGACCGGACCGCCAATCTCTATCCCGTTGGAGAAGGTGCGGGATACGCGGGGGGAATCGTCAGTGCGGCCGTCGACGGTATAAAGACCGCCGACACCATCATTCAACGATACGCGCCGCCCCGTTGACGTGGTTTCCGATTTCTCGATCGCTCGAGGCCGGTTCTGCGAACTGCCAGGGGCGCGCCACAGTTTTTTACGTGGATCACGCGCGTACGCTCTCCCCCGCGTCGCCATGGCGCGGCCGAACGAGTACAATCGCCTCTCTGTGATAGACAAGTGGATCGGCGTCCGCACATAGGGAGGACAACAGATGAGTCTCGTTCCACGTGCGATCTCACGGCTCGGCAAACGAAGGCTGGCAGGGCTGGTTCTCGGTTGGTCCGCCACGATTGCAGCGGCTCAGACAGCGACGTTCGAAAAGCCGCTCAGCCTGCGCACCGCCAGCTACGACATCAAGGTCACGCTGGACGACGAGGCCAGGCGCGTCAGCGGCGATATCGTGCTCACGTGGAACAACCCGTCCGACGACCACGTGGACGATCTCCAATTCCATCTCTACGCCAACGCCTTCAAGAACGCCAGATCCACTCGCCTGCGGGAGGTTCTACACAGCAGGGCGTCTCGAACGTCAGGAGGGGACCCCGACGACGTGCCCTGGAAGGAGGATGAAGGCTGGGGTTGGGTCAGGATCACTCGCATGGTCGTGGACGGGGAAGACGTCACTGAGCGCATTGAGTTTTTCCAGCCTGACGACGACAACGTGGATGATCAGACAGTGATCCGTGTGCCGCTCCCAAGCCCGATCGCGCCTCGCGCGGCAGCACGCATCGAGATGACCTTCGAGTCGAAGATCCCGCAGTGTCACGTCCGCACCGGATGGTGGCAGGACGACTTCTTCATGATGGCGCACTGGTTTCCAAAGATCGGTGTGTACGAGCCACCGGGCACACGGTTCGTGCCGGCCGACGCACCCCGTGGACAATGGAACTGCCACCAGTTCCACGCGGCCACGGAGTTCTACGCCGACTTCGGTGTCTACGACGTTCAGATCACCTTGCCCGCCAAGTACGTTGTTGGCACTTCCGGCCAGATGCTCGAGCAACGCGTAAACGATGACGACACCAAGACGATCATCGCGCGCGCCGAAGACGTGCACGAGTTCGCCTGGGTGGCGGACGCACAGTTCTTCGAGGCCAATGAGCTGTGGCGCAGTGCGGACACCGGGCAAGAGGTACAGATCCGTCTGCTGTACCAGCCGGACCACGAGAACGTGGTGGAAAAGTACATCAACTCGACCAAGCTGACGCTCGACTACATGGACCTATGGCTGGGCCCCGGCGTCTATCCATATCCGAACGTCACCGTAGTGGATCCTCGAAAAGGAAGTGCCGCAGGCGGGATGGAGTATCCCACCCTGTTTACCGGCGGGGCGTGGTGGGCGGTGGAAGCGATCTTCGGGGACGGTCTGCGGGTGGTCGAGCAGGTCACCGTTCACGAGTTCCTGCACCAGTTCTGGTTTGCCATTGTGGCCACGAACGAGTTCGAGGAAGCCTGGTTGGACGAAGGACTGACGGTCTATACTCAGGATCGCATCATGTCCGAACTCTACGGTGAGAAGACGTCGCTTATGGACTGGTGGGGCGCGTACGTGGGCAGCGTCGACGCTACCCGGATTTCGTACGCAGGGTCCAGCACCAACAAGGACGGGACCCTGTCCGCTCCGACTTTCAGCCATTGGCGCGCCAGTACCGCGTTCGGTCTGTCCTACAACAAAGCGGCGACCATGTACAAGACGCTGGAGAACTACCTGGGCCTCGAGCGGTTTGACCAGGTCATGCGCACGTTCTACCAGCGTTGGCAATTCCGACACCCCTGCGGCGAGGATCTCATCGCGACGTTCAACGAGGTGGCCGGCGAAGACCTGAACTGGTTCTTCGATCAGTTCGTCCGGCAGACCGTCGTGCTCGACTACGCGGTGGCCTCGATCGCCAATGTGCCTCTCACTTCGATCGACCAGGGGCTGCTCGGCAACGATCTGGAGTTGAGTGGACACGAGGAGGACGAGGGTCAAAGCGCAGAACAAGAGGAGGAGGACGACGGACCATATGAGTCCACGGTCGTCTTCCGCCGCGTGGGCGAGGCGGTCTTCCCGATGGAGACACTCATCGAGTTTGCGGATGGCCGGATCGAGCACGGCACGTGGGACGGCCACAGTCCGGTGAAGGTCTATCGGTTCGCACACCCCGCGAAGGTGGTCCGGGCCGTCATCGATCCGGATCATCGAGTCCTTCTCGACGTCGATCGGCTCAACAACAGCCTCCGTATCGAAGAGAACGAGTTCGTGACGAACAAGTACACGCTGAAGGGGTTCTTCTGGATCCAGTCCCTTCTGCAGTTCTTCAGCATCCTGGGGTAAGGTCGAATGGAATATCACGAGAACGAAAAGAGCTCCATATCCGTGTTGGGCGCATTCACCGCCGGCACGGCCCGAATCTGGCTGCACAAACGGCTGATCCTCTGGCTCTACGTGATCAACCTGGGCTTTGCGGCTGTGTTGGTCGTTCCGCTTCGGAAGATCTTGGGCGAAATTGCCAAGACGGATCTGGCCGACCGCTTCGTGACCGGTTTTCCGGCAGACGTCGGCCTCGAGTTCTGGTGGCAGAACAAGTTGGCGTTCAAGGCGCTGGCGCTGGTGGCCTTGGGCCTCGGCGTTTTCTACCTGCTGTTCAACATCTTCGCAGGAGGTGGGATCGTGGCCGCCCTGGCCATGGAGCGTCGAGTTTCGCTGAGGCGTTTTCTCAACGATGCGGCGAGGTACTTCTGGCGATACCTTCGCCTGTTTGTGTTGCTCGTTATCGTCGTTGGCCTGGTCGGCGCAGGCTATCAGGCCCTTCTTTCGGATAAGGTGGAAGCGCTGCGCGAAAACGTCACGACGGACCGCGCGTCCTTTCTCTGGCTGGCTTTGGTGGCCGTTGTGATCCTGGCCGTGTTCGCTTTTGTGCTGATGGTGTTCGACTACGCCAAGATCCGGACGGTCGTGGACCGTCGCCGGAGCATGTTTCTGGCGACTCTTGTGGGCTTGGGCTTTTCGCTTCGGCGGTTCTGGCAGACGATTCCCCTGTTCGGTATGAACTTCGTTGTCATTGGCATCCTGTTTGTGGTCTACCTTCTGATCGAGAACCAGTTCTCCAACGCGACCGTGGCCTCCATGATCGGCCTGTTCGTCGTGCAACAGATCTTCATCCTGAGCCGGGTCTGGATGCGACTGTCGTTTTTCTCGTCGCAACTGGCGCTCTATCAGTCGGTGGGAAGGAAGCCCGGTGTATCGAAGGCGTCTTTGGCTTGCGAAGTGGAAACTACCTGAGCCTCGGAATCCGCGCAGGCCCGTCTTGGGTACCATGCCCAAGCCCGCCCTGAGGGGTCCACTAAGCTCAGAGACTGTCCATGGCGGGCGCGGGCATGTCTCGCGGCAATCCATCAATCCATCAATCCAGCAGTATCAGACCACTAACATTGCCAAATATTGACACTCCGGCCGTCTTAGCCAATATTATGACCATATGAGCAAAAAGCCGGCCATTGTGGAACTGCGCGCACGGGAGTCGATCGGGGCTCGCATCCGGCGGCGGCGTAAGGAGTTGGGCCTGACCCAGGTGGCTCTGGCCGAGGCGGCCGGGGTCAACCAGGGGTACCTCTCGGAGATAGAGCGAGGCCTGGCCAAGCCGCGACCGCGGACCATCGACGCCCTGGCCGTCGCTCTCGATCTCCCGCAGGGTGTGCTGATCGGCGGGGGCAGCGAACATGACACCCCGCAGCCGCTGGAGACGCGCGAACTGGTGCTGCTCGGTTCGATCCCGGCCGGTCCCCCGGCCCAGTCGCAGGAACAGCTCGAGATGTTCCCCGTGCTGCAACACCAGTGGGCACCCGACTTCTACTGCCTGCGGCTCTCCTACGACAGCATGGAGCCGACACTCAAGCCCGGTGATATCGTCCTGGTCCACTACCGGCCGGACGTAGCGCCGGAGCATGTGCAAGGTCGCATCTGCGCGTGCCTGATCGAGGGTGAGCCTACACTCAAACGCGTCAGCGTGGAGCGGCGAGAGGGCGAGCGAATCATCATCCTCCGCGGCGACAACCCGCACAAGCCTCCCCTCCTGATCGACCCCACCCGCGACTTCTCGATCCAGGGAATCGTAATCCGCCTGGTCTCGCGCGAGCTGTAGATGTAGTGGCGTAGCAACGGTCCGTTGAAAAAGTGTAGCGCCGCGAATGGCATATCTCCTTGACTCGACCATTGGCAGGTACGCCTCCCGACACGAACGTCAGACGCGATGATTCCATTCCTGGCCGGGCATTTGTCATCCGCAGATTGCGCAGATGACACAGATTGTGCCGCTGCAGGCACCTTGCCGCTCCGTTTCTGCGCAATCTGCGTAATCTGTGGATTCTCTGTGCGGGACGTTGAACGAGTACTGGAGCAAAGGAGATACCCCTTACACTCATAACGCAGGTATGACCGGTCCGCTCCCTCACAGTCGAGGCTCTGAAGGAGCAAGCACATACCGACGATTTCGTCACGCACCCCGGCCCGCTTACCGTCTGCCGTGACAAACACGCTCGTAGACATCGAGCGTCATTTGCGCCATGCGTCCCCAACTCCAGGGCTCGATCAGCTCTCGGTTGTGCGCCCCCATGGCGGGGAGTTCATCCCAGTGCTCTACGGCGCTCGCCAGCGCGCGCTCGAGGCCGTCCGGATCGTCCGAGTCGTACAGGATCGCACCCTGCGCGTCGAGAATATCCTTGATGCAGCCCAGTCGCGGCGCTACACAGGCCTTACCGAAAGACATGGCGAGCACGGCCGCCCCGGAAGTCAGGATGTCGCGGTACGGCAGCACGACCGCATCGCAGGCGTTCATGTAGACCTGCACCCGGTCGTCCGGAACGAACCCGGGCTGGTACGTGATGTTCGCGGCGTTGCCGATGCGCTCCTGGACCAGTCCGACATCCTCATCCGTCAGGGCCTTGCCCGCGATGACCAGATGCGTTTCCGGCTCCTGCAGTCGGCGAAACGTGTCCACCAGCTCCAGCACGCCTTTGTACGGGCGAACCCGGCCGAGGAAGAGGATGACGACGGCCGAGTCACTCAGGCCGAGGTCGCGACGGGCCGCCGCGCGATCCGTCTGATTCTCGTACGAGCCGATGTAATTCGCATGCGGAACCACGTGGACCTTCTCGGGATTCGGCAGGTCGAACTCGGCGACGGCCAGGCGCTTGGCGGTCTCGCAGTGGGCGAGGATGGCGTGGGCATGCCGGGCCACGAATCGCGTCCAGATCCGGTCCAGTTTGGCGTTCTCCTGTTCGTGGTGTCGCAGGTTGTGTGCGGTCCAGACGATTTTTGTACCGGTCAATCTCAGGCTGATCAGTCCGAGGAATGACACCGCGAGTTTCAGAACTGATTGCCTCCCTCGTGGGGTCTCATAGAAAGGGTGCAGCCAATGGAGATGCAACACGTCAGGCCTGTGCAGAATGAGTCCCTTGATGATCGACAGCGAATTCCGCTCGAGCCGCTGCATCTGTACGCCCCTGGCCGACAGATGGTCGCTGAGCTTCAATTGATAGGGATTCAGGAACCACTGAGGCAGGAAGGTGACCTGCAAAGAGGTTCGCGGCTCGCCGGATTGTTCCGAAACCCGCGGCGTGGATGTTTCCGTCCCGGCACGACCGGCGGCGGCGCGGTAATGCCTGAGGTGTTCGTCAAACACGGTGGGCAGGGATAATCGTTTCCTCAGGCGCCCCACGGCGGCGTCGCCTCCGTCACACTCCTCCAACGCAGTTCGGATGGCCTTCGCGAGGGCGTCCGGTGTGTATGGCCGGAACGTCCTGATGGCACCTGGTTCGAGTTCGTTGTACTCGGCCATCTGAGGGAGGTCCGACGCGAGGATGGGCTTTGCGACGGAGATCCAGGTGGAGAGCGAGCCTGACGCGGACAGTCTCTCGAAGGGGCAGACGGCAAGGTCCGAGGCCAGGAGGTAGCGTTCCAGCTCCTCGTCGGGCAGGAATCCGGTGATACGAACGCGGTCCTGGAGTCCTCCAGCTCGGACAAGCTGTGTGAGTTTGTCGACGTACTTCCGGCCTCCGGCCGGCGCACCTCCGGCGAACACGACCGTGACGTCGTCCGGCAACAGGGGGAGTGCGTCAAGAAGCAACTCATATCCTTTGCGCGGCACGATGAATCCGAGAAGGGTGATGATCCTCCCGGGATCAAGTCCCAGCGCTCGATGCGCCTGGTCTGGTGTCGCGCCCTTGGCACGGACCTCGACGAAATGTGGGACGGTGGTCACCTTCTGCGTGTCGATCAGTCCGCGCAGGCGACGAGCCTCCTCTGTCGAATTCACGTGGATCCCGCTCGCATGTCTCTCCAGATGCCGAAGAGCCACCAGGTCCGGCGAGCCGAGTCGGGCGAGCCGGCTCCGCAGCCGAGCACGCAAGGTGCGCGCGGGAACGGAAGGTCTCCGCCGAACGTTCATCACATCGTGACGGTCCGACTGAAGGGGGGTTGCCCGTGCGTCGGACGTCGGCTTCAGAGCGTTGTAACCTCCAGCGATCGGGTAGACGTCGTGAACGGTCGCCACGACCGGGCACGCACATTCCGCCAAGAAGGTCCGAAGATAGTGCAAATGCCGCCAACCTCCACCCCAAACCTTCTTGTTGTACTGTATGTGAATGAGGTCTCCGAGTGACAGGTGGTGGGCCGCCTGTACGAGAGCGGCGTGGTCGTTCAGCTCGTCGAGCTCGAGAAGAACGCCGGCCTCGGTCACGGTGAGATCTGCTCGCCTGCGCGCCTCGGCGGCGATGATCTCCCCGTACCTTCGAACGCCGCTCTTTGGCGGACCGATGTGTAGGTAGGCAATCTTCACGAGGTCGATCGCTTCAGTTTCCGTCTCACGCTTCGGGCCGCTTGTTCTGCCCACAGGGGCAGCGCGCCGAAGAACAATCGTAGCGGTGAACCATCCGGGCGGTAACCCAGTCGCTTCATCTCGCGCCACGTCACGGCCTCGATGTCGCTGATCATCGCGCTAGTGAGTTCCTCCCGCCACTTTTCCATTCGACTCGGGTCTACAGGACGAGTGACGTTGGTTTTCCAGGGCTCGCGGGCAAGATTGACTCCCCGCGGTGCGTCCTCATGAAAGTTTCGGATCTGCTCCTCGTAGGCCACGCCGATGAACCGGCAAACCTCGTCCAATGTCTGTTCCGGGCTCTGGGCGAGTTCTTCGTAGTGCACGGTCAGGAGGCGGTCTCGTCCTGTCGGCGGTCTGCGCCGTGCCGCGGCCATGTACCTCCGCCAGACCATGGCGTCGCCGGCAACCCACCCGGTCGTCCAGGGGACATGCCTCCAGGAGTTCACGACGGCACGAGGATCGCGCACGAGGTGAATGAAGCGTGCCTCCGGAAAGAACTCCTGCAGTGTCGGCATGTACAGCAGGTGATTGGGTGTCTTCTCACCCACGACGGTTGCCTGCCGGGCTTGCGCGAACGTGGTCAGCAAGAGTCGAAACAGAGCCGGATACTCGCGCGGCGAGTCCATCGCGGCGCTGCGGAAGGCCTCACGATCGAGTTCCATCTCGGCGAACTCGGGCATGGCAATCACTTCATCGACCAGATCGTGGTAGTTCCGGTTTTCGACAAGATCGCCGAAATCGTCGCGTTTGAGCCAGAAGCGCCGGATGAAGTGAGTCTCCGGCGCGATCGCGACCGCGCTATGCGAGTCCAGCATGCGCTGGAGCAATGTCGTGCCGGACCGCGGGCATCCCACAAGAAAGACCGGTCCGTCAAGACGCCGATTCATGATCTCTCGCACCGGTGACCGCCTTGTCGTCGTACCCGAGCCTAGTCAGGAGGGGCCCGGCTTCGGTTTCGATCTGTTCCAGATCCTCGGCGGACAGCTTGCCCCGCCAGCGTCCCACCGACTTGACGGACGCGCGAGAGACGGCTTCATGAAACGTTTTCCGCGATGCCATGTCGGTGATACCGAGAAACGCCAGCAGACGGTCGGCCTCCTCTTGGGGGTGAGTGGTCAAGCTTTCGTACCGCAGTTCGTGGTACCGGTCGGTGGCCAAGTCATCGCCAGCCGCAAGGGCGGCCTCCGTGTGCCGCCGCCACGACCAGATGCACCGGTGAATATCGCTCGTCGATCCGAACTCGTGAACACGGTCGCGCTCGACCCAGAAGCGGGCGAACGGCCCATAGCGATATCCGCCCGGCTCAACCCTCTTCGAATCTCGCTCAGCGGCCTGGAGCCATGGACGTTCACTGAGTGAAAGCGCGGCGTCGCGCCCGTCGCGGATGATATGAATGAAGCTGGCGTCCGGGAACATGCGCAGCAGTGCGAGCATGACGAACGCATTGCGAGGTGTCTTCTCGGCAAAGCGAAGATCGCCGTCGGCGTGAATTCGCATGAGCCAGGCGTAGACGTTCCGATAGAACCACCTCGCCCGCACCAGGCCCCAGTGCCCTTCATAGAGGTAGCGTGCCGCGGCCTTCGTGGCAATGGGCTCGAAGTGGTAGGAAATCTCGGGAAGCTCGCCCAGGCACTTACCCAAGAACGTTGTGCCGGATCGCGGCGCACCGACCACGAAGATCGGGTTTCGCAGGTTCGGCACGAAGCATCGTCCGATCCTGCGGACGGACAAATGCCGACGCGTGGGCCGATAGTTTCGCAGGTTCGAGACCGCCGTCCGGTACGCCCAGCATGGCAGGTTGAACCACGTGATGGGCCGGATTCTGGCAACGTTCTCTGCTTGGGAGACGGTTCTGGTCATGCTCTTTTCGCCGTCGGCGGGTAGCCCAACTGCTGCAGCATCGCCTCGCCCACCCGAAGGGTCCACTGGCGTTGGAGCCACGTCAACTCTAATCTCCATCTGCCGACAGAAGTGCTGTCAATTCCCTGGTGCGCATTGAAAGAGGCTATACCATCGCCCTTGGGATCCACAACATCATGCGCGGTGTTGTGCGGACGCAGGATCGACTCATTCCACGGCAGATCGAGAAACTGGCAGAGTCGCTTCAACTCGTCTTGTGGATGGGCCACTAGCTCCTCGTAGCGTAGAGAAATGTACTCTATCTTCAGCGCCGCCACGTCCCTGAGAAAAACGTCGTTCCAAGCGACCCAACGTCTCAAGGCATTTCGGTAGGTATTCCGTACACGTTTGCGCTCGAAGCCAAGTCTCTTCCAGCTCCCCTTGCACGTCGATAGCGCCACATCGCGCCCGTCACGGACAATGTACACGAACTTCGCCCGGGGGAACAATGAGTGAAGATAGCCCAGCGCGAGGAGGTGTTGGGGGGTTTTCTCCGCCCAACGGATCTTCCCCTTTCGACGGGCGGCGGTGGACATGATCCCGTCAACGACGTGGGCCATTTTTCTATAGATCACCCCTTCATCAATGCCGGTCAATCCGGAGACCGGCCCCCATTTGTTGCTGATCAGAAACGTCGTAAGATCCCAGAAGTTCGGAGACCTCTTCATGCCGCGACCAGTGATCCACGGTGCTTCGGGACCGCACATGACGTCGGGGTGTGCATCGAGGACCATGCGCAGGAGTGTAGTTCCCGATCGTGGGACTCCAACGATAAAGATCGGAGACGCATCCGAACCGCTCGACCCTTCTTCCATTAGGTCACCGTTCTCTTGTTGGCCCAGCGAGGACATTATCGCTCCGACTACGGAAGGCTGTGAGGTGCGCCACTGAATGCCACAGACAATCCCTCCACGTCGTGGAACTCAGGATCAGACGGTTGTGCATGGTTTCTGAACCAATGTGACAACCTACAAGTTACGCCAGGATAACACGGCTGAGGGCTCCCTCTGCTGCCCAAATCGTCTGGCAAGATCAGCTCGGGGCGTTTGGCAATGAGGACTGTCATTGTATGTCTCGCACCGAAAGCCCCGCCCTGCAAACGTCAACGCGAGATGTCTTCCTGGCAAAAGCAAAGATCGTTTTGCCGAAGTAACGTGCCGAGATGTCCGTGAAGCCGGCTTCTGTCAACATTCTACAGATTGCAGAGGCCGACGGCAGAAACCAATTCCATCCGCCGCGACTCAGGTCACTCTTTTGACCCCTCTTGTACACGTAGCTTCCCTCGAACTGACAGTATGGCTTCCTGTGGCGTATTCCCTGAGATTGCAGGAGAATCATCCCTCCTACGCGGCACGCATTGTACAGATTTCGCAGCGCCACCACGGGATCCGACAAGTGATAGAGCACGCCGGGGAAGTAGATGATGTCGAAGCGCTCGTAGAATTCCTCGCCCTGGCATGTGTACAGTGACTTAGGTACGGCGCACAGCCTGTCCGAGATGCCGAAACTCTTGCTCAAAAACGTGACCATATCCGCGTACTTCCTGACTTCCTCCACGGCAACGACTCGGCTTCCCAACCCTGCCAGCACGAGGCTCGTACCGCCGGTCCAGACTCCGATATCAAGCACATCGCGGTCCCGGAAGTCATCAACTGTCACGGGAAACATACTGCAGAAGTCTCGGACGAGCCGGATGTGATGGTCGCCCATACGCCCAGCAAGAGAAAAAGTACCGAAATCGTGGTTGTGTCCCCAGTGAAACTTGATCGACAGGTCACGCTGATGATCAAGTCCTTCCTGGCTGTACCCTTCGATCGATGCATCAACCGTACCCAACTTCGATTGAATCTGCGCCTCGAAGTCATCGGGGGTAATGCCAACGAGATTCGATGTCGTGTAGCGCCTGAACTGCTCGCGCAGGTAATCCTCGAGGTGAGCGGCTTTTCGGTAGTCGTAATGTCCGCATTGGATACCGAGGCGGCAGTGAAGGAACCTGGCGAGCGCCTGCGGGAGGTGATAGTAAGTGCGGCTAATCACGCCCACGCCCGCCACCTATTCTCACGCCCTTGAGGGCAGTCGTGCCGCACGCTCCGCGTCGGACGACCAGGAGATCTTGAAGACTCCAAGGCAATCGACTGAGGATGCGATCTCCAGCCGCTCTCCTGGCCGACAGGGAAGTCGGTCCAACATGTTCCATAGGGTGCTGTTGGGCTCATGGCCACAGATTCCACTAATACGGTCCCAGACGTACCGCGACCCTGTTCACGGCATAGCGCCGTGTGTGTGCGAGACGCACGCGCCGCCCAAAGTGAGCAGGCCTCCCCGGCGTGTTCTTTTAACACGGCCTCCTCTCGTGCCAGTTTCATATCGGCATCGACCATCACGCGCACGAGATCCCTGAACGTGACCGTCGGCTCCAACTGGAACTCGCGCAGTGCCGACTTCCTCACGTCCGAAACCCACCCCGCCACGGGCCGGAGGGGCAGCGCGCCTCCCCAGCGGCGAGTTGATTCTACCGAACCGGCGCGATCGTCTCAACCTGTGGAGCCGCTCAACCGTTTCGCCCGTGTTCCTTCAGGATCGCCTCATCGCGGGCCAGCTTCATATCGGCGTCAACCATCATGCGGACGAGATCCTTGAACGTGACCGTCGGCTCCCACTCGAGTTCGCGCCGTGCCTTCGAGTTATCCCCGAGCAGGAAGTCGACCTCGGTCGGACGGAAGTACCTCGAGTCGATTTTGACGTACGGTTCCCACTCCAGCTCGAGGTATGCGAACACCTCTTCAAGGAACTCGCGTACGGAGTGCGCTTCGCCCGTGGCGATGACATAGTCGTCCGGTTGATCCTTCTGGAGCATCGACCACATGGCGCGGACGTAGTCGCCGGCGAAGCCCCAGTCCCGCCTGGCGTCCAGGTTGCCCAGAAACAGCGCGCCCTGCAGCCCCAGCTTGATGCGCGTGGCGGCCCGCGTGATCTTGCGCGTGACGAACGTCTCGCCCCGGCGCGGCGATTCGTGGTTGAACAGGATCCCGTTGCACGCGAACAGGTCGTAGGCCTCGCGGTAGTTGACGGTCTGCCAGAACGCGTACACCTTCGCGCACCCGTAGGGGCTGCGCGGGTGGAACGGCATCTGCTCGTCTTGCGGACTTTGCGCCGTCTGACCGTACATCTCGCTGCTCGAGGCTTGGTAGAACCGGGGCGTCCTCTGCATGGCACGGATGGCCTCGAGCAGGCGGAGCGTCCCGAGCGCATCGACGTCCACCGTGTAGATGGGCTGATCGAAGCTCACGCGTACGTGGCTCTGCGCCCCGAGGTTGTAGACTTCGTCCGGCTGAACCTCGTTCAGCACGGCCGATATGTTCGTGCCGTCCGACAGGTCGCCGTAGACCAGGTGCAGCGACACACCCTCTTCGTGCGGATCACGGTACAGGTGCTCGATGCGCGCCGTCGAGAAGGTCGAGCTGCGCCGCACGACGCCGTACACCTCGTAGCCCTTCTCGAGCAGCAGCTCGGCCAGGTACGTGCCGTCCTGTCCCGTGATTCCCGTGATCAGTGCTTTTGGCATCTTCCTGTACTCCCACGGTCGAACTCGGCCTGCCGCAGCTCACGAGCGATAACGAAACACTCCATCCACCAGCCGATTCTATCGAACCGGCACAATAGCCTCAAGCTGAGGCAACGGGTGGTGCAAGCCGGGAAGGCGCGCTTTCGTTTAAAGCGCCGGCTTCATCATCATCGGCAATGCCGGCTCGTGGAGAATGACCGTCCCCTAATCCTGTGGCTGTTGACGCCGGGGCCGCAGGGCGAGGCGGATGTACTCGAGTGCCTGCCCGATCCGACCCGGTGCGATGATCCGTAGACAGGCGGCGTAGCTGACGACACCGATCAAGATCGACAAGCCAAGCAGCATGTGCGTGTCAAGGGTCGCTCCGAGTGCGCGTTTCGCCGACCAAACGACGAGCACCATGATGAGTGAAGCTGCGAGCGGCGCGAGGAACTGGCGCACGTAGGCCGGGACATGGAGACCGATAAGCCTGCGCACGACCATCAGCGGAAACGGAGCATACAGGTAGCCGCGGATCGTGAACGCGGCCGCCACGACGACGATGCCCCAATGAACCGCGATCACAAAGACCAGGACGTTGGCCAGTGTGTTCGAGAGGGCGAGCGTGAAGGCCCATGAAGGTTTACCGCACGCGATAATCGCGGGGCCGTTGAAGAGCGTGACCGACTGAATGACTCCCAGGAGCGCCAGGATCTGCATGATTCGGACGCTCGGGGCCCAGTCCTCCCTGAAGAGCCCAATGAACTCCGGAGCTATGACGGCCGCGCCGAGAAACGCGGGGAACGCGAGCATGCTGGTCATTCGCGTCGCCGTCACCAGCGCGTTGCGCATCTGCTCGCGGTTGTGCTGGAGGCGGGAGAAAGTCGGCAAAGCGACGCCCGCGACCGTCTGTGTGAAGATCCTGGTCATAGCCTGCAATAGTTGATAGCCCATCTTGTAGTAGCCCAGCGCAGCGTCGCCGATAAACGTCCCGATCAGCAGCGGTCCGATCTGACGGTTCACCGTGCCGAGCGTCTCGTTGCCCATCATGAAGATGCCGAAGCTGAAGAGTTCGCAGAAGTGCCTCCTCGATACTCCGACACCGGGACGCCAGCGGCTGGCGAGCCAAAGCGCGGCGGTACTGGCCACACTGAAGGTCAAGCGCTGGCCGACCAGGCTCCAGATACCGTACCCCTGAACGGCCATGCCGATACCGACGATTCCGCCGGCGACCGTGGCCACAAGCGACCGGAACGCCAGAGCCTTGAACGCCATGTTCCTCCGCAGGATGGCCTGAGGCGTGTTGGCCAGCGAATCGATAACCAGGGTCAACGCCAGGACCTGCAAAATGGAAGCGAGCCACGGCTTCTCCACGAGCAGAGCGATCGGGTGGGCCAGCAGCGCAAGCCCTACGGCGAGAGCCAGCCCGGCGACACTGCTCATCCAAAACGCCGTGTCGAGATGGCCCCGTTCGAGATCCTTCCGTTGCACGAGGGCCTGGGCGAAACCCTGCCGCTCGAAGATGGCCAGAACGGCGACGAAGACCATCGCGTAAGCCACCTGCCCGATCAGCTCGGGACCCAGGACATTCGCCAGGTAGAAGAAAACGACGAGGTTGACGAGGTTCTGCCCCCAGTTCTGGACCGCCGTCCAGAAAACACCCTTGATGGCTTTGTCCCGTAAGCTCATCGGACTGTTACTCCGATGCGGTTCCGGGGCACGAGAAGTACGCCAGATGCGATTCGCACGACATATCTCACGTCGAGGCGTCCTCGGTCCTGGGGGAGTCGGCCTTCCTGAACTCGTAAATGCAGTGACCCCACTTGTATCGTCTCAGGGGACCCACGCCCACAAGCTCGACAAAATGCCCATATGGACTGAAGGAGGCACGGTTTGGGAACGTGTCGAAGGCCGACAATCGTAATCCGCTGGCCTGGACGAGCTCGATCAGTTCCTCGATGCCGTATTCGTGGACGTGGGTACACAGTGGCGTTTCGTATTTCGTGGGCCTTCGTCCCGACCTTCCCCTCCTGCTCCGGCGTGATAGAAGACCGCTCACGCCTCTGACAACCCTTCCGGGAAGCGCGCCAAGCTCAAAACCGGGGCGATCCGTCGTGATGATCAGGCGACCCTCAGGGCGGAGGAGCGTCCAGGTCGCGTCGAGCATCTCGGTCGGGTGATAGAGGTGTTCGATTACGTCCAGAGCTAGCACGACATCGAAGGATTGAGGGCAAAACGGCGGGCTCTCGGCGGAAGCCCTGATCACAGGAAAACGCGAAGCGTAGCGTTGTTGCGTGCGGGCAACCATGGTTTCCGCGAAATCGCAGGCGACGACATTGGCACCGAGATCCACACAGATGGACGCAAGGTAGCCGATACCGCAACCAAGGTCGAGGACCGACTTGCCCCGAACGTGCCCAAGCCTTCGCCGCACACGGTCGACTTTGATTGATCGCATGCCGTCATCGTATCGCGCACTGAAGACCTCAGCGTGCTTCTCAGTATAGTCCGTGCTTTTGAACTCTCGGTCGGTGCAGCCCATATTCTCATCCAGGCCCAGAGGCTCCACGAGGGGCCAACAACCTCGCGTCGCGTGTTCGATTACGCCTCTTTTCGACGCTTCCCACGTGACCGTCAAGGGATGCACGCGCCTGACGGACATGGCCGCGAGATAAAAAACTGTGCGAGGGTTCGGTCTGATCGCCGTAAACCGAGAACCACGTATAATGTGCTGCAGACCATGGATCAAACGCCTTCACAACCCGCAGCAGGCCCGCCGCTCGTGTCGGTGGTCGTTCCCACCTGCAACCGCCG
>JAUXGE010000284.1 GCA_030622435.1 Planctomycetota bacterium | reverse complement strand
GATTGGTGTCCCATCCGTAGAGATTTATGCCATTGGTCGTCCTGATGACCTCCTTGCTCCACCTGTCAACGGGCAGTGCCCAGACGGCTGACGTGTTACAAATAATCGTGGTGCCGGCGGGAATCACGGCGCCCGTTGGGAATCGTTCCGTAAGATTTTTTTCAGGACCGTGTAAGATTCGCCCCTCCAGCTCAGACTACTAATGTAGAGGCGGCTAACGATATGCCGCTGAAAAAGGTGTGGCGGGGCTTCCAGACCGCGTTTTCACTGCCTGGAAGCCGGTTCCACACGAAAAAGAGACCTTTTGTCAACAGGCTGATAGGGACGCCAGGTCCCTGATCTCCCGCTTGGGCTCGTGTACAATGACAATCCGGTTATTAGTACTGACACTTGACTGATCGTTGTCCGAGACAGGCCCATGAGGTGTAGCGACATGGAGCTTTCTGACTCAGTCTCGAGTTTCGAACGGACATACGAAATAGGTGAGGCCATGCCTGTGCTGCCCCTACGGTCGATGCGGAGAGCCGGTCGATTCTGTGCATTCCTGACGTGCGTTTCTCTCGTCGTTCTTCATACGGACACGGCCGCATCCGACCCGGCGGAACCTGTCGAGACACCGTCGGGGGATGTTCAACCGGCTGTTCAGGACGGCGCCGCAGGCCCAGACTCGCTGCAAGCTCAGGTTCACGCACTTCCTGCGGACATCGAAGTGCGGCGGCACGTCGTTAGCGGCGATGGAACCGTGATCGGCCAACCCGCCACAGTGGGTGAATCGACCCTCATCTACAGCAACACGCTGGGGCGTGAGGTGTTTGGTTCACACTCTGCCGGGTTACAGTTCGCGGACGACATAACGACGGTCGGTGGTGCGGGCTGCAGCCTCGATCGGTACGAGTTCCTTGTTTCGGGCGACAGGGACGGTGACGGCTCAGGTGAAGGACCATTCGGCGTTGATTTTGCATTGTACGATGGCTGTCCCGGTGGAGGGGCGAGTGTCATCGCCGGAACCGAGGGGTACGCAGGACTTCCGGACGAGGGCTACCATCTGATCGTCTTTCAGGTTCCTACCGAAGTTGAGGTCCCGCTACCAAACCGATTCTGGTTGCAGTTGGCGCTCAGCCGCGAGCACGCCGGCGTTGTTGTAGGAGCGCCGGCCCAGCTTGGTTACTCCATGGATAGGTTTTACTACCCCGGTTTCTCCTGTACCGCCAACCTTGGGGAATTTCCACTTACTCCGCACGCTAGCTTCCACATCGAAGTGTACGCACGTGGCCCGTGCGCCAACTCGTTCGTGGGTTACCAGAATACGAACGGCGCGGGGAACGGTTGGTCGGCGGGCGAGCAGATTTATTTCGCCGATGACATCGAGCTGGCGGTACGCGAGTGCCGCATGGTGGCCTATGAAACAGTATACGAGGGTCGTGGATTTGCGGGGCGCGTTGACCTTCGGAGGTACCTCGACGATGCCGACGAAGCCGAAGGCGGGCTGATCGAGGGGACAAGAATGGGGTGCTCCCCGTCCGCGGGTGTTTGCCGGCGGGAGTTCGATCCCCCGATTCCGATACCTCAGAATCTGTGGGCCGTCTTCGTGACAATGCACGGTGAGATGGGACCGATCGTTACCTGCCGGGAGGCCCAGCCCGGCCAAAGCGAACGCGGGTACATGGTCTACCGGGACGACGAGTGGGAATCAGAGGGTTTTAGTACTTGCGACAGCGAATTCTCACTGGTCATCTACTGTGAAGGGCTGCCACCGACCGGTGCCTGCTGCGATACGATCTTCACGGATGAAGAGGGTCAGGCCGTCTGCCGCGAAGTTGCAGAGATGAACTGCCCTTTCAACCGATGGCTCGAGGACGAGGCATGCGAGCCGGATCCGTTCGACCCCGCCTGCGGCCTGTTCGCCTGCTGTACTCCGGACGATACGTGCGAGAACCTGACGGAGGATGAGTGCTCTGCGCTCGCCGGGTCCGACGAGCAAATCCTGTGGCGGCGAGGTGTATTCTGCGAGAACTTCGAAGATACCTGCCCGTTCTACGCGTGCATGCAGCGCAAGGGTGACTGTTCCATCGCTCGCCCGGAAACCGGTTGCGAAGATCCGTTCTGCTGCCAGGACGTGTGCGAGTTCGATCCATGGTGTTGCCAGGTGGCGTGGGACGAGCTGTGTCTCCGGTGGGCGCAGGAGTCCTGCGAGCGCGGGCCCGACAACGATTCGTGTAACTGGCCACTCGAGGTCGACTCGAACAGTACGACGGTCATTTCGACCGTCTACGCCGACGTGAGCGCGGCCGACGCTTACTGCTGTCACAAGGATGAACCCGGGAGTGCCGCCACGGGCTCGGTTTGGTTCATGTTTGAGGCGACACACACGAGTGCTCGCATTCACACGTGCAACACGTCCGACCAAGGCAAAGACTCGCTCATCATGGTGTATCGCGACTTGGATTCCCAGTTGACGCCTTGGTCAGTCTGCGACATCGATGGCCGTGACGGGATCGCCTGCAGCGACGATGCGCCGGGCTGCGGCGACGGTCAGCTATCCGATGTATGTGTGACCGATCTGATCCCGGGGGAAACGTACCACGTCGCACTGGCCGGCAAGACGGAGGACGATCTGGGGATCTACCACCTGGACATCGAGTCCCCCTGCACGCCGGCAGTCGAAGGTCCGCCAAACGATTACTGCCATCACGCTGAGACGATCACCGAGAGCGTGACCCCCTTTGATCTCGCCGGTGCGACGCTCGATTGCCCCGGACCTCCACCTTCCCCCGTGTGTACCAACACGATGAAGGTCGACCTCTGGTATGATTGGGTCGCCCCATGCTACGGGAAGATAACAGTCCAAACATGCGGTTTCGACGAGTTCGGTAATCCGAGTGACGACTTGACCCCGGACACGTCTCTGGTCGTGTATGACGGTTGCGAGTGCCCGGTCGGGATGCCCATGGAGCAGTCAGAAGGCGTTTTCGCGTGCAGCGATTTCATGTGGACGCCTTGCTTCCTGGGTTCCAAGCTGAGCGACCTCCAGGTTGAGGCAGGGGAGTGCTACAAGATCCGTATCGGTGGGGACCCCCGCCTCGGCGAGCCTGCCGGGAACCTCACGATTACGACGGACTGTCCGACCTTTTGCCCGGCAGGCGCGCTGACGTTCGTCGATCCGCCGGACGGCGTCGTCGATGCGAGGCAGCCACACCCGATAGGCACTCCCACGGCTCTACAGGGCATTGATTCGATAATCGTGGCCGCCCCCGACGGGGCGATCGCCACGTGCTTCACCCTGTGTGAGACGAGCGGGAGCGAGACGCTCCACCCGCCATACGAGCCGGGATTCGAGTCAAACGAGATCACCGGCGTCGAGGCAAACGGTGACGGAACCTACACCGTGACCCTGAAGCGCCCGATCACGCCGGGCGAGGTGACGACCGTGACGTACAGGGACAACAACGGCACGACCACAACCGGGTCCTTCACAGCCCACCCGGCAAACGTGAACGCTGATAGCTATGCCGTTCCGGCCGATATCCTGGAGATCATCGAGATCATCAACGGCGTACAGACCCCACTGTGGGGTGCTTACAGCTCGGACATCGACCACAGTAGTGTCACTGGTCCGCCGGACATCCTGCGCGTGATCGATCTGCTCAACGCGGGTTGGCTCAACACGCCGCTGCCGACGAACGCCGGGACGTGCCCATAAGGACCGGATGGAGGGGTGGGACACCACCGCAGGAGAATGATGCCATGAGGACAACCAAGGTCAATGAACGAAGACGACTCAGGTGTGCGGCCAGTCTTGTCGATGTGGCCGGGGCGGTTGTGGCGATCGGCCTGTTGACCCTCTGGCTCCTGCCTGCGACGGCGGGTGTGCGCGCGACCAGCAAAGACGGACGGTGCCTGAGCAACCTGATGCGGATCGGGTATGCCAACGCCATCTACGCTGCGCAGGATGCGGCCGACATGGCGCTGCCGGTCCACCCGAGACAGTTCCTACAGTGCCCTGGACTGTCTCCGGGCGGAATGTGCAATGAACCGATCTTCGTCGGCGCGTACGAATGGGGCGGCAAGAGCGGCGTCGGACGGGATGACTTTGTCACCGGTGAACCCGGCGACCCTCTGAACAGCAAGTACGGGACACTGGCCAGCTTCGGACCGGCGTCGCGCCCGCTCAATGGCATTCTGTTCAGGCAGGGATTCGAGGATCACCTGAACCCGAGTTTCGATCCTGTGGGTGCGATGGAAGACACGCAGTTGGAACTCGACGTCGTGCGATGTCCATCCGATCTGGGCTACACCGGAGTGCACTTTTCATCCTTTGCCGACAGTGGTCTGACTTCGTATGACCACTTCGGTACGAGCTACACGGCCAACATGTTCATGGTCGCGAATACAGGTGGCGGCGTGGTGCGCAGCAACTCACCCTATCTCCACCGAATGTCGGAGATCATCGACCCCGCCCGCACACTGGCGTATCAGGAGAACAATGGCCGCTACGCCTGGGCAGCCTACCCCGAGCCCTGTGATTTCCTATGCGGTGTGCCGGGCAACGTTCGCGGCTGGCACGGCAAGGACTGGACCTTCAACGCCGCGTTCATCGACGGCCACGCCGACACCATTTACATGCGGGGCTATCGAACGGAGATGGTGTTTCCCGATAACCCTGCCAAGCAGTCCGCATACCGGTGCATCATCATCCGCGGAGAGAACTGGCAACTGGACACACTACCGTTGAAGGACGTGGACACCAACCTGTATTTCATGGGCGGTGGACGGCCTTCTTATGAGGATGAGCTCCGGCAAGGAGTGCCGCCGGATGCGGAAGGGAGTTGAGCATGAGGCAAGCGACCATGAACAGCAAGTTTGATGAAACAGGAAACGCCTCAGGCACTCGTTCGAGGCAAGCCCTTTCGCGCGTCCTCTGCTTCGTCATCGCCAGCCTTGTCACCCCGGAGTGTCTCGCCGTCGATGATGAGCCGAACGACACGCTGGCCATGGCGACGACGTCGGGACTTGTTGGGGTCGGAACCATGATCCTCGAAGATCGACTCCTCGGTGACGGCGACTGGCCGGAGAGCGACGTGGACATCTACGGCTTCGAGATTGACGAGGCCACGGCCTTGCCGGTGCTGCTGACGATTGAGGTTGATTCCGGAGGGGCGGGGCTGGATGCGTATCTCCGCCTGTTTAGCGGCCCCGGCGTCGAGCTGGCCGGCAATGACGACGGAGCTTCCGGTGAGGTCGATCCCCGTTTGCAGACTTTGTTGACGGCGCCCGATGTTTACTATGTCGGCGTGAGCACGTCGGGAAACCCTCATTATGATCCCGACGTCGGCGGCAGTGGAAGACCGGGCGCCGGTGGAACGTATGCCGTGACGTTCAGTGTCGAGCCTTATAAACCGCCCGACAGCGCACTCGAGCCCAATGACATGATCCCAGCGGCGACTTACACGGGATGCGAATCGTTCGCAATTGCCGAGGGTTTCATCGGTGATGGCGACTGGGGACGGGAAGATGTTGACATCTACCGGCTCATCCTGACGGGCTCCGCCCGGATCGATGTTGTAGTCGATCCCCAACCCTACGGCTCGATCCTGGACCCGGTGGTGCGCCTGCGCAACTGCGAGGACGCGATATCCGAACCAACCTTTGTGGATCTCTGCTTGGTGGGCGCTAGCGAAGAAACCCATGGGGGTGCGAGTCTCGCTGAGGTCAGCGTTGGTGTGCTGGAGGCCCAGGACGTCTACATCATGGTCTCGGGCTCCGGGAACCGGCGTTACGACCCCGCACTGCCGCACTCGGGCGAGCCGGGCAGCGTCGGCTACTACGACATGACAGTGACGGTCACCTACTATGATGATGGCCCACATGCGGACGAGCCGAACGATTCCCTCGCTATGTCCGTTCACTTGCCGCCGTTCGTCGCCGGTCGGCCTGAGGTCATCGAAATCGATGCGTTCCTCGGTGACGGACCATATGCTCCGTTTCAAGGTGACCGTGATTTCTACGAGATTACGGTGATCGACGAAATGCGACTTGTGACCATCGATGTCGAGACAGAGACGATCGGAAGTGATCTCGATCCAGTTGTCTTTGTCTACGATTCGTCGGCGCTTGTCACGCACCGCGACAGTTGGGGCGGCTCGGCCGACGCGCAGTTCGTGCTCCCCATGCCCTGCGTGCCCATCCTCTCTCGGTATCCGTCGGGTTACTTCATGGTAATGGGAACGAAGCAGCGGAAACCGGGCGACCCAATCCTGCCCTACGGGGACGAGACGATCGTTCCACCCCACACGCTGGACGACGGGCCGGGCAGCACGGGACCGTACCATCTGACCGTC
>JAUXGE010000367.1 GCA_030622435.1 Planctomycetota bacterium | reverse complement strand
GGCCCAGTTCGGTGAGGACCGCGTGCTGTGGCAGGTCTTCCGCCGCCGACCGACCGGATACTTCATCGAAGTCGGAGCTTATGACGGTGTCACCCTGTCCAACACCTACTTCCTCGAGCAGATGGGTTGGTGCGGGTTGCTGGTCGAGCCGATTCTGCCCTTGTGTCAAAAGGCGGCCCAGGCGAGATCCCGCAGCCGCGTCGTCCAGGCCGCATGCAGCAAACGCGGCAGTTCGGGCACGGCGAAGTTCACAGTTACTCAGAATGTCCCGGTTCTGTCCTATCTCGAGGCCGACCAGGATCACATCGACCGCTGCCTGCGCGAAGGGGCGCAGCTCGTCGAGATCGACGTTCCTGTGACGACTCTCGGTGACATCCTCATGCAGGAACGGAAGAACCCCTTGCCCACCGGGGGGCCGTGGGTGCCCAATCTCGGTTGGCGCATCGATCTGGTCTCTATTGACACCGAAGGGGGCGAACTGGACGTGCTCGACGGGTTCGAGCTATCCCGATTCAAGCCCCGGATCCTCGTCATCGAGAACGACCGCGAAGCGGGCGAGGCCATCGAGCCATACCTGAACGAGCGCGGCTATAGGAAATTTCACCGCCAGAAAATCAACGACTTTTACGTCCGCACCGACGACCCCGCCGACGATCTGACCCTCTGCGGCTTCACCGTGCCTGAGTAGGCGTGGATGGGAGAGCGACCTGCCCCCTGGTTTTTCGGCATCCGCCGATTCTGTCAAGGACTCCTGAATCCCCAGTCGGGAGGCCACTCGGTTGACGATCGCCGTCGGCGTCGATAAGCTCCTTTGTCGGCCAGCCGATAATCCTGCCCATGGGGTCTCGGATGTGATGGGTCCGGCAAGCGTCGCAAAGCACCGCGTTGGTGCGCCTGGGCACGGTCGGTCCGACGCTGTGTACGGCCGGACCCCTGAATTCTTTCCCTGGTTTTGCGTTTCACTCTGTGCACGATTCAGCCGTTCAACATAACTGCGGTCTTTTCGGCGTGTGGGGAGACGAGGACGCGGTCTACCTAACGCACCTCGCCCTGTTCGCACTCCAGCACCGCGGGCAGGAATCAGCGGGGATCGTGTCGACCAACGGAGAGCGTTTGCTTCGTCATACCGGCCTCGGGCTGGTCAACCAGGTGTTTGACGAGTCATCCCTCGAGAAGATCCGCGGTCGCATCGCGATCGGCCACACCAGGTACTCGACCACCGGTTCATGCACGGAGGGCAACGTGCAACCCCTGTTGTTCAGCTTTGCCGGAGGTCAGGTCGCCATCGCCCACAACGGCACCCTCGCCAATGCCGCCCTGCTACGCCGCAAATACGAGGAAGTCGGGCACATCTTCCAGACGACGACCGACTCGGAGGTGATTATTCACCTCCTCGCCAAGCCCTCCCACCAGGCCAAGCCGGAACCGCTCAACCACGTTCTCAACCACCTGCAGGGGGCCTACTCCCTCCTGCTGCTGTTTCCCGATCGCATGGTCGCCGTTCGCGACCCGCTGGGCTTTCGGCCGCTCTGCCTGGGCAAGGCCAAGGGCGGTGCCTGGGTGGTCGCCTCCGAGACGCGAGCGTTCGACTTGATCGAGGCTACGTACGAGCGCGACGTGGAGCCCGGCGAGATCGTAACGATCACCGAGGAAGGCATAGCCAGCCGCCGTTTCGGCGGTGATCAGGACGGACGGGGTGCGGCCTGCATCTTCGAGCAAGTCTACTTCGCCGATCCATCGAGCCTGGTGTTCGGCGAGAACGTGCACCTCGCACGTGCGGCCATGGGACGATCCCTCGCCAGGGAGGCGCCTGTCGAGGCCGATATCGTCGTGCCGATTCCCACGTGCGCCCAGTGTGCGGCCACAGGCTACGCCCGTGAGAGCGGAATCCCCTACGCCCGAGCGTTTACGACCAGCCACTATACCGGTCGCTCGTTCATCATGCCGACCCAATCCGGGCGCGACATGGCCGTCAAGTTCAAACTCAACGTGATCAAGGAAGCGGTCAAAGGCAAACGGCTCATCGTCGTGGAGGACTCGGTTGTCCGAGCCACGACAACACGCGGAAAGATCGGCGCGCTGCGAGCTGCGGGCGCGAAAGAGATCCACCTGCGCGTGGCCAGCCCGCCCATCCGCCACCCTTGCTACTTCGGCATCGACTTCCCGAGCCAGGAAGAGCTGATAGCCCACACCCACACCGTCGATGGGATCCGGGACCACCTTCGCGTCGACTCGCTCCACTACCTTTCGCTCGAGGGCATGCTGTCCTGCGTGAAGATGCCGCAGAACAAATACTGCACGGCCTGTTTCTCCGGTGATTATCCCGTCAACGTAGATGAGCCCGTCGAGAAGTATGCCATGGAACGCGGACAACTCCGCATGTTCACATAGCACAAGTAGAGCTTTGCTGATGGTGGAACACAAAGACACCGCCGAGGCAGCCAAACAGCAGAAGAAGGCTGCCAAGGAACAGGCCAAACTGGCAAAGAAACAAGCGAAATCAGGGGCGAAACTGTCGGAGCCAACGGCTTCTCATCCTGCCGCTGATGCGACCCCGTCACCCGCGCAGCGCTCCGCGGAAGCCGCGGAAAGACAGGTCAAGCTCCAGTCGCTCCGTGTCAAGATCTCGCTGGTCGCCGCCCTGATCGCGTTGGCCACACTGCTTGCCACAATCCGCCCTTGGCGGTTCTTCGAAGCTCCCGGGCCGTCCGGCGAGACAACCCCCGCCGTTCAACCCGAGACGGATTGAGACCGAACGCTCGCGGCGGAGAAGCACGGGCAAACCTCACCCTCTGCGGTGTGGCTCTGTCGCAACAGGAGCATATCTCATGGACAATCCGACAATTGGCCTGATTGGAACGGGAATCATGGGTGAGCCGATCGCCCGCAACCTGCTTCGCGCCGGTTTCGAGGTTAGCGTGCACAGTCGCACGAAAGCGAAAGCTGAAAGCCTGCTGAGCGACGGGGCCGCCTGGCGGGGTACGCCGGCCGCGCTGGCAGATGGGGTCGATACGGTGATTTCGGTTGTGAGTGACTCGCCCGATGTCGAAGCCGTTTACTTGGGACCGGATGGCGTTGTCGAGACCCTGCGAGCAGGAACCCTATGCATCGACATGTCCACGATCGCGCCGGAGACCGCACGGTCGGTGGCTTCCGGAATCGAGGTGAGGGGGGGCGCCTTCCTGGATGCCCCGGTCTCCGGCGGAAAGACCGGCGCGGAAGCCGGCACATTGGCGATCATGGTCGGTGGGAGTGATCGCTATCTTGCCCGTGCCAAGCCGATCTTCGATGTTATCGGAGGTTCGGTCGTGCACTGTGGTCCGGTTGGCAACGGTCAGCTCACCAAGCTCTGCAACCAACTGCTTTGCGGTCTGAACCTGCTCGGCGTTTGCGAAGCCGTTGTGCTGGCAAAACGCGTCGGGCTGGATCCGCACATCATGCTCGAGGCGGTTTCCAAGGGAGCTGCAGGGTCGTGGGCTCTTGATAACCTGGGTCCGCGCATGCTGGACGGGGATTTCGCTCCCATGTTCATGATCGACTTGCAGCAGAAAGACCTGCGAATCGCCCTTGCCACGGCACGCGACAACCTGGTTCCACTGCCCGGAACTTGCCTCGTCTCTCAGCTTCTCACGGCAAACCAGGCTGCCGGAGAGGGGCGTTTGGGTACCCAGGCACTAGTCAAGGTCCTCGAGCGACTCGGAAGGAGGCTGATGAGGGCGGCCCGGGGGATCGGCGAGAGAAAGATTCCCGCGGCAACTCCGTTTCCACGAAACCCCACGTCACCAAACCACGGGATTCTCGCGTTGGGAGATCCCCCATACTTGGCCGTACCGGATGCCCTCAGGCGGCATAACACTCGAATGCGAGATGGGCGCAAACAAACATCCGGCTCCGCGACCTCCTTAGCCGAGGTGCGTCGCCGGATGTTTCTCCCCCTCCTCGCTGGGGAAAAATGCAGCACGCACCGCTGTCCGAGACGGATCGCGAGACAGCGGGGATCGCGAGCCGTAGGCACACGACGCGCACAATAACTTCCTTCCCCTCCTGGTCTTATCTCCCGTTAACCGGATCCAAAAGCGGAATCAGGCTGTTGTATCGCTCGGCGCTTCACTGCCGGAATCACTCTCTGAGAGCGGATCACATATTACCCCGACCCCGATGACGTTGTCAAACCCAAGTTGCCCACTTTCTCGGTTTTTTTCAACCATTATGCCTGGATCATCCCTTCGCCCACCACACTATTGAAATGGGCAAAATTTTGAAGCGGGAGCCAACCTCCCCCCAATCACTCGCCCCTGGCTAGCCCAAGTTAGCCAGTTACGTGGCGACATCGGTGTTGTTGATGGCGCCAGGGCCGATTTTGGGTGGAAGTTATTGACTACATTCGGGTTCCTCGTTGTTCCATGTTGGCTCTCCCAGGCGGGTGGGTAGCTGTACACCGAGGCGGCCGAGTAGGATGCGCTGAGCTTCGTCCGGCGTGGTG
>JAUXGE010000366.1 GCA_030622435.1 Planctomycetota bacterium | reverse complement strand
CCGATCGCTCCGCCTGGGACGTCGTCTTCGGCTCTGCAAACGAAAGCCCGGCTAGAACACCGAGCACCGCCCAACCCAGTACAGCCACTCTTCGCCACCTCATGGCAACCTCGCCTCAATGCCGGCCGCCGGACAACCGTGAACGACCGTAAACCCGAAATCAGCACCCACACAGAGCATGTACGTATCCGAAGCTTGCGGCATGGTCGACACATTCTCCTCGAACATCGCTCGCTCCAACCTGCGTTCCTACACCTTGTGCTGTTTTCGGTTCTTCCGGGCGGAAACCGATCGCCGGACTTCATCCCGCATCGAAAATCGAGACCGCCTCGCACCCGGATTACCGAGAGGGCGACACACCGAATGTGGCTGCTGCGATTCCCTTACGAATACCCGGAGTGGGCTGCTGCCTGACGCAATCCGGGCCGCATCGTCACCGTCACCGGTCCGATTTCGCCATGCTCAATACTGGCCCGACGGAGGATAATGCGTCGACGGAAGACAAACCCATGTAATAATTTGTCGAGTGAGGCGTGGATCCTCTGACATTTGTAGGAGGATGACCGGAGGCCCAGCGGCCGCAACACCCCACGATCTCGGAGGATACTCTGGCTACACACTGCTGCGGATGGAGCGCGATCGCGCCAAGACTTCAGGCACGGTGACTTCCGGGAGGGTGAAACGCCGGAATCACGGCCGTGAGCAACGAAAGAGGATGAGGACGACGGATCACGGCTCAGATGACTGGATCGCTATCAACTCGCGCGTCGTGGTCACGTACAGCACGCCGTTGGCCACGACCGGCGTCGTGTACAGCGTGCCCCGCACGTCATTCGCGGCCAACTCCTCGAGCTTGTTACCGTGCTGCAACACAATCACCTCGCCGTCCGTCGTCCCCAGGAGAACCTTCCCATCGACCACGTACGGCGAGCCCCAGATGCTCGCATAGGTGTCGTGGCGCCAATGCCGCTTGCCGGTCTTGGCATCCAGGCAGTACAGGTAGCCAACGAGATCCGCCGTGTACAACAGCCCGTCGGCGATAGCCACCGTTGACAGTGATCGACGGTAATCATCGCCTCCGTAATGCCATACACTGCCGGTGGCCGTGATATCTCCACGCTTGGTCGCGTCGATGGCGTACAGGTGGCCAGGACCGTCACCATGCTCCGGATCCTGCCCAAGAGCCAGGAACACCTTGTCGTCGTACACGACCGGCGTGGAAATGATGCTGCTTCGCGTCCCCCGACCACCAGCAACCCACTTTGCGTCTTTCGGATTCAGGTCGAACTTCCAGATCAGCTCACCCGTCTCGGGCTCATAAGCATAGCACCAGCCGTCACCGGCCCCGAAAATCACCTGCGGCTTGCCTTGAACGATGCCGACGGCGGGCGAAGACCACTGCCCGTGCAGCACGTTCGCGCCCGGATCACTGCGGCTCCAACGCACCTTGCCCGTCTTCTTGTCCACGGCCACCAGATCGGGTGCTTCGGGTTGGGCAACCTTCTTGTGGGATTGGTCCACGCCGTTCGACGTCGATGCGAACACGAGGTCGCCGAGCCCGACCGGCGAGCAGTTGGCCAGGTTGTGCGGGCGCACCTTCAAATCCTTGAACATGTCGAGGATCCAGACAATGTCCGCATCCTGCTTCTCGGAATACTTCTCGTTCTTGAAAGGTCCGTCGTTTTCACCATCCGTGAACCCGTCGACGTCGGCACAAACGAGCTGGCACTCGTTGCTCACGTAGTACAGGCGATCACCGTCAACCCAAGGCGCAGATGCGATCCCCTGCTCAGGCCAATCGTTGATGCTGCCGGTCGGAAGCTTGTCGTGCGTTGCCTGCCATAGAAACTTACCCGTCTTCTCGTCCAGGCAGACAACAACCCCCTTATCGCCCTCGATACCCGGGCGAAGGACGCTGCCGTTGTTCGTGGCCACGAAGATCTTGCCGCCTGCGATGGTTGGGTTTCCGTACGTGACCGACCCCAGCCGGGACACCCACTTGACGTTCTTCTCGGCTTCGAGATCCCAGGTGACGGGTATGCCCTTCTCACCGGACACCATGTTCCGATCCGGCGAGCCGCCCCACATAGGCCAATCACCCTTCTTGGCCTTGGACAGCGGCTCTCCCGACGCGCCCGGAACAAACAGGCACATGCACAGGAATGCCGCAAACCCGAACAATCCCACCTTCACGACCCTGACAACGACCCTATCATCCATTCGGCATCTCTCGATCTTCATGTACCACCGTTGTAGCGCCCGGCCCACGTATCGACCATTCCACCCATGTAGCGGCCGACCCCCGTGTCGGCCGAGGCAACATGTGCCACTCGTGTGTCATACCGCACCTGGTGTGCCACTGCTGTGCCAGCGGCGCAGGCAGGACGATGATACTAAAAGGCAAAGCACTGCTCACTGAACAGTGGCACACTTCCAACCGCTCCCTCACGGTCATAGCTCTGCCGGGGATAATCACGCGAGAAGTTCACCGCGCATCACCGTCACCGCTTCCCCGAGCAGGTCAACCCGATCCCCACGGACACGAACCCGGACGATCCCGCCCCGTTTCGATACCTGATACCCCGTCAACTCGTTCTTGCCCAGTCGCTTCGCCCAGTAAGGCCCGAGACTACAATGGGCCGCCCCGGTTACGGGATCCTCGTCAATACCCAGCCCGGGCGCGAAGAAACGCGAGACGAAATCGCACTCGCTTGTTTCGCTCCGAGCGGTCACTATACACGTACCTGCACCGCCCCGTCGAAGTACTGCCAAGTCGGGCTCCAGCCGCCGAACGGTCTCCTCCGAATCCAACTCCGCAAGGTACGCGGGAAACGCGTTCTCGTAGACGCTGACAGGTCGACACCCGAGAGCTTTGGCGAGTGCGCGCGGGGCGGCCGACTCGTCCACCGGAACCGCAGGAAAGTCGAGCCGGATCCACCCGGACTCGCGCTGAGCGGAGAGAATTCCTTCGTTCGGATGAAACGTGATCGTCGCCTCGGAGCAAACAACCTCCTCCTCCCACAACACATGCGCACTGGCCAACGTGCCATGACCGCAAAGCGGCACCTCCACGGTGGGCGTGAACCATCGGATCGAGAACTCGCTACCGGCTCGGCACACCAGAAAAGCCGTCTCCGGAAGGTTCATCTCCGCCGCGACCGACTGCATCCACGATTCCGTCGCCTCCTCGTGGAGCAGACAAACACCGGCCGGGTTTCCCTTGAACGGCTCCGACGTGAAGGAGTCCACTTGCAGAATCCGTAACTTAGCCATCATCAAGTCCTCGTCGATGCGCGTGGCGTGGGCTTCCAGCCCGCGCTTTCACCGGCTGGAAACCGGTGCCACACGAGAAAGAGAACCTTTCCCCACAGGCTGTCAGATTCCATCACAGCTCCTCGGGAATCCCGTAACGCTTCTTTGCCTCAGGAGTCAACTCCCAAAGCACGTTCACGATCACCCAGCGACCGCCCATCTTGGACATGTGCATGTAGTCAACCCAATCATGCATCTCCAGCTTCACGCAGGCAGCATTCCCGAACACCTCCAGAATCGTCACCTTCGTTCGCCGTTGATCCGTCGGAGTCTTCGCCCCGTGCCCATCCCGAGTCGCCTGGACCAGGGACATGGCGCTCATGTGGTCGATTCTGGCCTTGCCCGAACGGGGATCCGGAAAAAACGCTCGCTTTGCAAGATCCGGGTGTAGCGCCCGCTCCATCCGTTCCGCGCTCCCTTCATACCACCCTTCTCCGTAGTCCAACGCCGTCTGCTTGATCGCCTCTGCGTCCGACTTCGTAGGTTCCGAACCCGACAACGCCACAACCGCCAGCGGCAGCATGACTGCCAACATTCCCTTAGCCATTACCAGTTCTCCATTCCAGTGTCGCCATCATGTCACCAAACACTAACTCACGCGGCATGCCACGAGTAACCATGACCACCGTGAAACGCGTCTCTCACCCCACAACCCAAGCGACCCTCCGGTAACAGCTGCCCACCTGTCGCAAACGCATGTCTCCAGACCCATCAGGCACTATGGCCCGGCATCACCGTATCGATTGAACCACGCCCGGGACTCGAACGGCTTCTTCTCGGCCGGTGCCCGGATCTCCTTGGGCACTCCGATCGGCAGAAGCACTCGAATGGTCTTGCCCTCCGGCAACCCGAGCATCCGCCCAACCTCCTCTGCTCGGTTCTTGATACGAAGCCAGCCGTCGACCCACACGGAGGCGTAGCCGAGCGCGGTCACCGCCAGCAGCATGTTCTCCACGGCCGCCGCGCAGTCCTCGATCTGGAAATCGTGCCCCTCATAAACCGCTTCCGGTCGTACGTCCACGATGCATGCAATAAAGGCATGCGCCTGCTGCTGGGCCGTGTTCGCGCCAGACATCCCCGCGATTTTTCTCACGAGGTCCAAATCGTCCAAGATCACGAAGGTTGTCGTCTGAGCGTTCTTGCCCGAGGGTGCCAGTAGCCCCGCCTGTACGATTTGTTT
>JAUXGE010000203.1 GCA_030622435.1 Planctomycetota bacterium | reverse complement strand
GCAGGCACCGGTCCGGCGAGGGTCTCGAAGTATTTCATCACGGAGGTGTCGCCGCTGAGGACCAGGGCGATGTCGCGGCGGATCGTTGCGACGTGCGTTTCGATGAACCGGTGGGCGACAAGTCGCTTGTGCTCGCTGGACTCGGCAAGGATTCCCTCATCGCCGTCGGCCAACGCCTTCGCGGCGGCAGCGGCTTGTTGAAGCAACATGTGGCCTATCAGGACGGAGCAGGCGGAATCGACGAGCTTGCGACCGTAGAGGTCCATGTACTCGACACCCTTCCCCTTCACGAACTGGACACAATCGAGGATGAGTTCCTTACCCTCGGCCAGCTTGACCTTGAGCTGATGTAGAGCCTGATCCAGGTATTCCTGCTCCTCGAGCCGCTCGACGTGCTTCTCGAAGGCCGCACTGCAAACGCCCCGAACGGCCGCGACAACCTGTAGCTGGCTCGTTCCCTCGTAGATCGTCGTGATGCGGGCGTCGCGCAGATATCGCTCGACGGGGTAGTCCTTCATATAACCCGAGCCTCCGAGCACCTGCAGGGCGTCGTTGGCGACACGCACGCTCATTTCGGAGGCATAGTACTTGCTCATCGGCGTGAGCATGCCGTTGAGGCGCTTGTACATGCGGGCGTCGTTCTTGTACTGCTTCAGTTCGGCTTTGTCCGTAGGCGGCTTCTCCTCGAGAACGCGCAAGTTGTTGGTTTCGAGGTCGCAGATGCGGGCGGTTTCGTAAGTGAGGATTCGGGCGGCCTCGAGCTCGATCTTCATATCGCTCAGCATTACCGCAACTGCCGGCATCCGCTCTATCGCCATACCGAACTGCTTGCGAGTGTGGGCATACTCGCGGGCGACGCGGAACGAGGCCTCCGCGACTCCCAGCGATTGGGCCGCGATCCCCAGCCTCGCACCGTTCATCAGGCTCATGACATAGCGGATCAGACCGAGCTGCCGCTCCCCGATCAGCCTCGCCGGAGTATCGTCGAAGACCAACTCGCATGTGGGTGAGCCGTGAATCCCGAGTTTGTTTTCCAACCGGCGCACCCGGAGCGTGGGTCCGCGTTCATTAAGGAACATGCTCAGCCCCCGACCGTCCTTGATGTCGGGCTCGCTACGGGCAAGTGTCAGCAGCACGTCGCCGCAGCCGTTCGTGATGAACCGCTTGACCCCGGTGAGGCGCCACCGGCCTTTGTCGTCCTGCCACGCCCGGAGGGCTACCGATTGCAGGTCGCTGCCGGCGTCCGGCTCGGTCAGCGCCATGGCACCGGTGATCTCGCCGTTGCAGAAGCGAGGCAGGTATTCCTCTTTGGTGGCCTGATCGGCGAACGCGTTGATCGACTCGCCGATGCCCTGCAGTCCGAACAGGTTCATGAGCGACGTGTCGGCCCGGCTGACAATCTCGACCGCCATCGTGAAAACAAGGGTCGGGCAGTTCAACCCGCCGTATTTGCGCGGCAGGGTAAAGCCCATCAAATCGGCCTGTGCGAGTTCCTTCAGGTTTTCCCGCACCCCTGTCCCGAGCGTAACGGTTCCGTCGTCGTTGAGGGTGTGCCCGTCGAGGTCCACCGCCTCGGACCGAGGAGCGATACTGTTGGCGGCGATGTCGCCCGTGATCGTGAGGATGCGACGGTAGTTGTCGATCGCGTCATCGGCATCGACCGGCGCGCATTCTCCACCCGGACCGTCGCCGTGCGTGAAACCGTCCTCCTGAACGGCGGCGGATTCGCGAAGGTCCAGGTGCTCGAAGAGAAAACGGATATCGTCGTTGTCGTCGAAGAAGTTGGCCATGCTCGCTATGCCCGTTCCTTGATGGACTTGATCATCATCGGGATCACTGTGCGGAGGTCACCCACGATGCCGTAATGGGCCACCGAGAGAATCGGCGCCTCCGGGTCACTGTTGACGGCTATGATCTTCGCCGATTCCTCCATGCCGGCCCGGTGTTGGACGGCACCACTGATGCCGCAGGCAATGTACAGCGCGGGGCGTACGGTCGTTCCCGTTTGCCCCACCTGGTGCTCCTTGCCGACAAGCCCGGCATCAACGGCCGCCCGCGATGCTCCGACCGCACCACCGATGGCGCCGGCCAGATCATGGATCAACCCGAAGTCGTCCTTGCTGCCGACACCTGCGCCCCCGGCCACGATCGCCCGAGCCCCCTTGAGATTGACAGTTCGCGGCTCTCTATGTCGCTCGATCACCCGAACGATCTCGTCAACGTCCTCGAAAACAATTGTCTCGTTGACGATTTCACCGGTGCGCTTGTCGTCGCCCTCTCCCAGGAACATCACGCCCTCACGGACGGTGGCCATCTGAGGCCAGCGATCGTGGTTGACGATTGTCGCGATGATGTTGCCCCCGAACGCCGGTCGAATCTGAAGCAGCAGGTTGCTATGCTTGGTGCCCGCACCCTTGTCTTCGTAGTCGCCAATGTCCAGATCCGTGCAGTCGGCCGTCAGACCGGCTCTCATCTCGGAGGCCACGCGCGGCGCCAAGTCCCGACCGAGCGGAGTTGCCCCGTAGAGCACGATCTGCGGTTTGTGTTTGTCGATCAGCCGGCACATCACCCGCGCGTACGGAAGCGTGCGGTAATGCTCGAGCCGCGGGTCCTGTACACGATAGACCTTGTCGGCACCGTGGGAGATCAGAGGCTTCGTCACGCCATCGAGGTCTCGACCGGGAAGGACGGCAGCGGTTGACACACCCAGCCGGTCCGCCAGCTCGCGGGCCTTGCCGCATAACTCGAGTGATACCTCGCTGAGGTTCCCGTCCTCATGCTCTGCGAAAACCCACACGTCGCCTTGTCGATTGGGCTCAATCATTCTGCCAGCTTTCGGCTATCCGTCCTACGCGGTTGCCCGTCGGTCACGGCCTCGCAAGGCTGCCGGTCGACTATCGGGGACCGGCGGCTATCCAAATGTATGGTCCACGATCAACTCGTGGATCAGATCTCGCACACCCTCCTGGGTCGGGGGCACGTTCGTGAAACCCTCTTTCGTCAGCACGATCGACTGGATGCGATGCACCTTCGTGGGTGAACCGGATATCCCACACCAGGCAAGGTCGGCTTCGACCTCGTCCAAACCCCACTGCTCGATCAGCAGGCCCTGCATCTTGAGTTTCTCGATCCGGGATGCCTCCTCCACCTCCCGTTCCTGCGATGTCGCGTCCGGCATGGCGTCTTGGACTTCGCGAGCGACCTCGCCCGGAGCCTTCGCCCGTTTGTGTCGCAAGACGCGCCTTGCAGCAGGCGGTCTCGGCTTGTTCGCAGTGTCGAGCACCGTGACCAGCAGAGGAAGCTCCGTCTCGACCACCTCCCACCCATCGCCCATGTTCCGTCGAATGAGAACCTTCCGATCGGTCAGATCGAGGATTCGCTCGTAGTACGTGACCTGCGGGAGACCGAGCTTCTCGGCTAATTGGGGACCCACTTGCGCCGTGTCGCCGTCGATCGCCTGTCGACCGCAGAACACGAAGTCGCACGCCCCCAGCTTCTTCACCGCCCGGCTCAGGATGTAACTCGTTGCCAGCGTATCGCTACCGGCGGCGCGGCGATCATTCAACAGAATGCACCGATCGGCACCACGGAACAGGCACTCACGCAAGACTTCCGCCGCGCCGAGGGGTCCCATGCTCACCACCGTCACGGTTCCCCCGTGGGTATCTCGAACACGCAAAGCCGCTTCCAGCGCGTTGAGATCCTCCGGGTTGAACACGGCCGGCAGGGCGGCACGGTTCACCGTACCGTCCGACTTCATCGCCTCGACGGTCACGTTGGCGGTGTCGGGTACCTGTTTGACGCAGACCACACAGTTGTAGGGCAACGATCCGCTCCATTGACTGAGAGCCCATCCGGACAACGCCAAAACCGCCCTCGCCATCAACCGGTCAAGTCGTGGGCGAGCGCCCGCCGGGACAGGCTCCGAAACCTCTTATGATTGTCCACGGGACGGTAACTGGTCGGTCGAAGATCGTCAAGTCGCGCCACGGAACTCGAAATCCGGGGTGTGGCCCTCGTTTGTGGCATCAGGCTGTGGAGCGGGCTCACCACCTGTCCCATTGACCGGATTCGCGCAGGGGCACGAGGTTCACGACGGCGTCGGCGTTGGACGGATCCCATTTCATCCCTGCCCGCTTCAGTCGCAAAGTCACCTCGCAATCAACCCAGACCCCAGCTGAACCAGACGGCCGCGGGAATCGACAACGCCAGCAGCAAAGAGGCTACGATGTCGCAGCCGTGAAAGGCGACCTCGCGCATGTACGTCCGCCGCTTGTGCAGTCCGAAGCCCCGTCCCTCCATTGACAGTGAAAGCGAATGGGCGGTTCGCAAGGCGGAGACGATCAGAGGCAGGCAGAGGTGCCGCAACATGAGGTACCAGCGTCGCGGACCGCCCACGTCGTACGCGACGCCACGCACGAGTTGGGCGCGGTACACGTGATCGGCCTCGGCTCGAAAGACCGGCGCCAGCCGCAACGCCGTTACCAAAGCAAACCCCCAACGGTCCGGCAGACCGACCCGCATGAGTGAGTAGGCCATCGACACCGGTTCGGTCGTCAGCACGAACAGTGCACTCATCAGGATGACGGCCAGCAACCGACCGACGGCGCGAAGACCCGTCGCCAATCCGGCCGTCGTGATCGGTCCGGCAATGGGATCGCCCGCGCGGTTGGCTGTGATATGAAGCAGGAGAATCACCACGCCAAGCGTAAACCACAGCCTCACGCCCGGAATGCGCCAAGGCGCTACGCCTGAGATCCATAGCAGGCCGACCGCCAGCCCAACCGCGATCAGGGGAAGAACCGCGATGTTCAGCGAAGACCAACCGGTGCCCGTTGCCGGGTCGCTGTATGTGCCGCGGCTGAATACGAAGACGGCCACCGTGACCCAGATCAGCCAGAGCGACTTTACGACGGGGTGCAGGCGATGGACTACTGATTGTCCAGGTTGATACTTCATGTCGGAGTTCTATCCGGGCTACCGACAGTACAACGCAAGGTCGTTTGTAGCGCAGGCTTCCAGCCTGCACGAGCTGCGATTACGATGCAGGCAAGATGCCTGCGCTACGCGTTTATAGCAACCTTGCGCTGTACTGCTAATCGTCCTCCATGGGTGTATACGCCTCGTGTCCCATTTGACGCAGTTGGTCGAAAGCCTCCCGGACAGGTGCATCCACGCTCACTCTCCCGTCGCAGACAAACAGCAGACGAGTGCAACGGCGAAGCACGATTCGCGGGTCGTGCGTGACCATCAGGCACGCACCGCGAGGACGTGTGCCCTCTTCCTCCAACGATCCGTGTACGATCCGATCAATCACGTCGAGCAGGAAGGTGGCATTCTCCCAATCCTGCCCTGCAAACGGTTCATCCAACAGCAGCAGTGGAGGGTTGTGCAGGATCGCGGAGATCAGATTGAGCCGCCGCTTCTGACCCCAACTCAACCGGAACGGGTGATCCTCTTTCCGATCACCCAATCCCGCCTGCTCGAGTAGACGATCGGCTTCGCCCTCTGCGGGTGGGGCAGTTCTCCCGAGGCTGTGAGAGGTAAACAGAGCCTCGCGCCGTACCCGATCGGCGACAAGCTGATGATCGGCGTTCTGAAAGACGAGACCTATCTGCTTCGCCAAGCCGGAGATGGCTGCGGGTGACACTTCTGTGTCACACACGCGAGCGGTCCCGTGCGAGCACGGCACCAGACCCGACACGGCGTGCAACAGCGTGGTCTTCCCACCACCGTTCGGCCCCATGAGGGCGACAACCTCGCCTGCATGAACTCCAAACGATACCCGCTCGAGGATGATGTTGCCGTCGAACACCACCGACATATCGGATACTGCCAAGAGCGGCTTGTCGGATCGCACCGATTCGGTTGTCGTGGACTTGTGCCTCGCTTCTCGAGACGGCGCGGTCTCGTTTGAGAAGATCATCGGGTGCATCGCCGTGGTTGCTGATCCGGCGGGGACGTCCGAAGCTATTTGCCCCGCCTCCAGAACCACGAGGCGCGGCTCGAGCGGGAGCAGATGCGCCAGCTTGTGCTCGATGATCACGACGGTCAGGCCCGTCTGCCGGCAGAGATCGGCCAGTGCGTGGAAAAGATCGCGGGAAGCCTCGGGATCGAGGCTGGCGGTCGGTTCATCGAGCACCAGAACGTCCGGACTCCCGGCCAGGAGGGATGCTACGGCCACGCGCTGCTTCTCACCGCCCGAGAGCGCGGACAGCCCCCGATCCTCGAGGTGGCCGATCGACAGCAGCTCCGCCGCCTCGTCGCTGTGCTTCTGTATCTCGTCACGCGGGAGACAGCGATTCTCCATGGCAAAGGCAAGTTCGTCCCGAACCGTGAGCGTGGTGAAATGTGTCTCCGGGTTCTGCTGCACCAGCCCGACGGTCTGAGCGATGTCGTGAAGCGGTGTGTCGGCGACGTCCTTCCCACCGACGCAGACTGAACCCTCCGCGTCACCCGCCTGTCGTCCCATGAGCAGGCCGCACATGGCCTGGGCGAGCGTTGATTTCCCGGAACCGCTGGCGCCGGCGATGGTCACGAACTCACCGCGATCGATGTGCAAAGTGACGTCGCGCAGGGCATGCGTCGATGCACCTGCGTACCGCCAGCTAAATCGGTCGAAACGAATCATGGCGGCAGCATTCTAGTCCCGTTTGCAGAAAGGTACATGCGGTTCTGTGGTACTTGGTGCCTCGTTACTACTCGATTGATGAGTTCCATACCCAAGCCCGACGAAGTTGGGCGCGGGCATGTTACCGTGGCAAGAGCACGGGGGCGTTTCGATTGGGCATACGTCACGCCCCTCACTTTATGTGTCATGAAGCGCTAGTCGTTTTGTCGATTCCGGTGGCGCAGTCCCGGAGGGACGACAGTCCGTAGCCCACGGCGCCAGCCGTGGGACCAGGGTCCGGTTCGACCCATCCAGTCCCGTAGGGACGGCACTCCATCCTCACGCACGTCGTGCATCCGACCTCCACGAGAATCCGTGTGTCGCCCCGGCGGGGCTCATACTGCATTGCCCATCCTCATTCCCATGGCTCACGCCGTGGGCTGATGCCTTTCGCCCCTGACGGGGCTTATTCCCGTCTCGGCTCTGTCCCCAACGCGACGGGAATCCGGTATTCTGCCTCCGAGGGGTGCGGTGCAATTGAGGGATCGGGCCTCCGGAGGCAAACACGGGATTCACCAGACCATGAAAACGACGAGTCCACGGTGGACGGAACCCGAGCCGGTCTCGGTGGAGACTCCAAGCGGAGGGCGCACCTTCCGCGCGATAATCGTAGGCGTGGCGCTGATTGCAGTGATGTTGCGCTGTCTGGCCACCCGAGGTGATCTGTGGCTCGACGAAATCTGGTCTTTGCACTTTGCCCGAAGCATCTCGTCGTGCTGGGAGATCGTCACCCACATCCATCACGACAACAACCACGTTCTCAACACGTTCCTCCTTTACATGATCGGCGATCAGGAGAGTGTAGTGGTCTACCGCCTGCCCGCGCTGGGAGCGAGCGTTGCGTCCGTCATCCTGGCCGGGCTGATCGGTCGGCGTTGGGGCCGTGCCGAGGCACTGATCGTGGTCGTGCTGACGGGGTCGTCCTTCCTGCTGATACACTACGGCACCGAGGCGCGAGGGTACGCGCTCGTCGTGCTGTTTGCACTTCTCTCGTTCTACCTCATGGAGCGACATCTGGGCGGTTGCCGGTGGGCAGGGCTGCTCTTTGGACCGGTGGTCGTGCTGGGGCTTCTCTCCCATTTGATTTTCGTGCACGCATACGTCGCCATGTTGATCTGGTCGTTGTTGCGGTTTGTTCAAACGCGGCGGACCTGGCCAGGTGTCGCCGGCCGGATGGCTTGGTGCCACACGATCCCCATCGGGCTGGGGATCTTGCTGTACATCGTTCACATTCGACACCTCGAGATCGGTGGTGGACCGGTGTTCTCCGGAACGGCGGTCCTCGTCCGAAGCGCGGCGCTGACGCTGGGCGCCCCGGAGTCGGGGTGGATGGCCGTCGCTGCCGCCGCATCGGCTCTCGCGGTGATGGTCGTCGGCCTTGGCATTTTCATTCGTGAGCGATCCGCGTTGGCGGCGTTCTTTCTGGTTGTCATCGCCTTGTCACCTGCGATGTTTCTCCTGCTTTACCCACCCCGGCACTTGTACGTTCGGTATTTCCTTATCAGCATTCTGTTTCTCGTCCTCCTGCTCAGCCGGGTACTCGGGCAGTTGTACCGGCGCGGCTACGGCGGCCGGATCGCGTGCGGGATCATTCTGGTTGCCGTGGTAGCGGGCAACGCGATGTATACGTCAGACCTCCTTCGATTGGGGCGCGGGCAGTATCGCGAGGCGCTGACGTATATGGCCCGGAACACGCCGGGCGATGTCGTGCATGTCGGAACCGATCACGACTTCCGCAACGGAACACTCATTGACTTCTACACGCCGCGACTGCCCTCGACGAAGCGCATCGTCTATTACAAGAGGGATGCCTGGCCGGTGGACGGGCCGGACTGGGTCATCGCACACAGTTGGATACTGGCGGTCGATCCGCCACTGACTATTACGGACAAGTCGGGCACTGTGTATTCACTGGAGCGGAGCTTTCGATACGCGCGGCTCTCCGGGTGGCACTGGTTCCTTTATCGCAGGCAGCGTTGACCGGCGGT
>JAUXGE010000248.1 GCA_030622435.1 Planctomycetota bacterium | reverse complement strand
CGTCGAGGTCTGAAGGGTGCGTGGGGTTTGCTCCGGCGCTTAATGTTTGAGACGACTTTGGGCATTGGGCGCACTTCCTTGTCCATACTAATAACTTGTGGGGTGATCGGCGGGGAGTGCGTTGTTGAGCGATCAGGCGGAGAGAGGAATTACGAATTACGAGTTACGGGGAACATTTAGGGTCGGAACATTTGGGGTCGGAACATTTGGGGTCGGAACATTTGGGGTCAGAGCGCATTTAGTCGTTAGTGAGCATCTTCTCTAATTGCCGGATTCTGCGATGCAGGGCGGCGCCTGCGTTTTCGATCCTCCCTATTGCCGTGACCACGCCGCCGTGCGATGCGTAACCGAGGGCCTCGGCGACCTGGCCTGCGCGATAGCCATACTTTCGCCGGGCAAGAAACGCCGCTACCGCTCGCGAGCCATCGTCTATGCGTCGGCCGGTGGACCAGCGCGACGGGTCGGTGCCGAACGACTCGGCCACTACCGCCACAATTCTTTCCAGCGAGGGACGAGAACGCAGGACCTCCAGCGACGGCGAGGGTGCCCCATTCATTCCGGCGCCCAAACCAATCGGAAAGTAGTGTCGTCACATCGCCGGAATGGGTGGGGGACGGATCGATCACACGATCGGCCACGACCCATCCCAGTCCATTACGATCACTGAGGCATCATCGTATTCATAGTACCGATAGCTGCCCCAAACCCATTGTTCAGCCCGTTCCACAAGCCCTCGTGTGATCGGATTCTTGTGCATGTAGTCCAGCTTGGTGTGCAGCGTTTTCTCGGTGGTTACATTGAAGTCATAGGCCCGTGTCTTCCAGAAAGGCTTAGGCCCGACACCCAAGGCCCAGGCATCCATTGGATCGCTCCCCAGCCCCTGTCCCTCATGCCAGATTGAGCGCAGTGCCTCTTTCCCATGTCGTCCAACATATTGCTTCAGGTCTTGCAACACCGTCGAGATCGCAACGGGTTCATCCGTACCCTTGAGCATCGGGAACACTAGTAAATGCACGTGCTCCGGCATCACAACGTACCCAACCCAACGAACGCCCAGCTTGGTGCGCGTACGCTTCATCCCATCTACGAAAACCTGCTTGACAGGATCGTGCCTGAAAAAATGCAACCGGCGATAGCAGGAGATCGTCAAGAAATGAACGTGACCGTACTCATCGTATCGACGTAGCTTACTCGGCATGCCTCAAGTCTATCAGATACCGTGTCAGTCCCCCACCCTTCCGCCCCGAACGTGAGATGTTGTTCCACATGAACCTAGGGCGGAAGGATGGGGCACCCGCGCAGGAGATCGTCAAGAAATGAACGTGACCGTACTCATCGTATCGACGTAGCTTACTCGGCATGCCTCGAGTCTATCAGATACCGTGTCAGTCCCCCACCCTTCCGCCCCGAACGTGAGATGTTGTTCCACGTGAACCTAGGGCGGAAGGATGGGGCACCCGCGCGACGTAGCGAGACGACTGCCCGGGCCATCCAAGCGCCGGCTTGGATGGGGCACACCCTACGTGACGTCACTCCTTGGCGTTGGCCATGGCGATCAGGCACTTGGCCAGACCGCTGCGCGACGGGTTGCGGGCGTGGGTGTTCACAAGGGCGCGCTGGAGATTGGTCGGAGACGCGGCGGGAGACGTCCCGGCATCCACCGCACCAGTATCGACGATCCCCGGTTCGGTCGTCCCATGCTCACGACTCGTGTCGGCCACTTGGATGGTAGCCGTTTCTGTCGTTCCGGGTTCCTTTGTGCCGGATTGACCATCCGTTTCGGCCACTTGGATGGAAGGCGTATCGCCTGTCAGCAGCAATCCCGCGTGCAGCGCGTACCCGGCCGTGAAAGCGATCAGGATGCTCGCGGCGTAACGGAGCACGCCGCCGCGCGACCACCACGGCGAACGAAGGACTCGGGCGGGCGCCTTATCGATCACGAGCCGATCCCCTTCGCGCCGAATGGTCAAACGTTCCGGTCCGGGCAATTCGCGCATGGTCGAGACGGTCTTGCTCGCCGATTCATACTCCCGGCGGCAGTCTTCGCATTCGGCCAGATGGGCCTCGAACACGGGGCGATCGGCGGGGGACAGCTCGCCGCCGAGAGCGTCGGCCATCAACATTTCGAAATCTTCGCACGTCATCATGATTCCTCCCCTGCCCAGCGCTGCCGCAGATGATCCCGCACGGCTCGAACGGCCCGCAGGTAATGCGTCTTGACCGTCGAGACGGCAAGACCCAGTTCGTCGGCTATCTGGGCGAAGGTCATATCGTCGTACACTTTGGCAACGAGCACGCTTCGTTGCATATCGGAAACGTCATCGAGAGCCAGAGCGACATCATTCCGTAAGGCTTCCCGGTCGAGCCGAGCCTCGGGCCTTGTCACCTTTGAATCAGTCGTGGTCAGGTCGGGTGGGTCCGCGCCGACTGACACTTGCGGCTCAGCTGTCGTGCAGCGCCGGCGTCGCAGATCTATCGCTCGATTGAGCGTAACGCGGCGAAGCCATCCCCGCGGTTGTGCCGGTTCCTGGCGGGCGCACTGCGCATCCCAGCGAAGAAAGACGTCCTGAACGACATCCAGGGCGTCGTGATGACGCCCCAGAAACCTGTAGGCCCAACCGTACACGTCGCCCGTGTACTGCTCGAATCCGCCGCCGGACGGTTCACCGATCGCTGCCATCGACACGGTCCTTCATTTCGCGGGCGGTCTTGTGGTCCAGACGGGACACGACGACCAGTTCGTGAGCATTGTCGCGGAACCACCTGCCGTCGAACTCGAACTCGACCGTGGACATGTTCGCATCCTCGTCCACGTCCACGTCGTTGTCGAGGGCGCTGTGGGCGATGATCGTGCCGGGCAGGGTCACCCTAATGTCGAAGTTGTGACCGCCGAGCTGCTCGGTGACGGCGTAGTAGCGTTCGGCGCGCCGATAGCCGTCTTCGAAGACCGTGATGTCATGCAGGGTGAAACCGGCAATCTCCTGAAGCTTGCCCACATACGCCGAATAGGCTTGATCCAGAAGGCGGTTCGCCGCCTCGTCAAAACAATCCCCTCGCTCTTCATCGGGCAGGTCGCTACACGAACGGATGACTCGCTTGATGGCGTCCTCCTGCTCGTCCTCCATGTACACGTTGATTAGCGCCCTTCGTGCGATCAAACCATACTCGACGGGCATGTCCGGATGGCTCTCCGCCAGGGCCGCCTGGGCGAACTCGAGTTGTTTGAAGGCCTCCATGCCGGCGAAGGCTTCCGCGATCGTGCACTGCTCCTCGAGGGTGAGCTCTTCGACCGGCTTCTCGCTGAGCGTCTCGAACTCGGAATCAAAGAGGAGCTCCTTCCATCGATCCAGGTAGGCCCAACGGCGGGGATCGTAGGTTCGCTGGAAGTAGTAGTAGACGGCGTCCGCGCGATGCTCCACCCGTACCGTCGTGGGAAACTCCAGGTACAGGTCGGCGTCGGGATCGTCGGGGGATGCGAACGTGTGCGGTAGGTCTTCACCAGGACCGAAGAGCCGTTTGGTCTCCAACACCTCCTTGTCCTCCTCGCGCGAGCTATCCACGGTCCAACCGCTCGCTGCCGAGGGGAGGGCATCGCCCTGGGTGATCTCTTCTTCGCTACCTTTGATCTGCAATTCGATCGTCACTGCGCCGTTTACGCCGACGGTCACTGTTTCTTCTCGCTCGACGCAACCCGAGCACGCACAGCTCGCCACCAGGCCGGCCAGGGTCATCGCTTTCGTCTTGCTGCCAATCATGATTCGTTCCTCCTTTTTCCAGGGCTCTGTTCTCACCCTCAAGGACGAGCTGACTTCGGATTTGGACGACATGACTCCCATAATCGTCACTCTTTCCGATCCGGAGGGCAAGACCTCATCTCAGTCGGCTGGTAGACTTGCGACAGCGCCCACGGAGGCGCCCCGGAGTGCGACATGGGCGGTTGCAGCAGCGGTTCCGATCCGACCGACAACGGCGCAGTGCGGCGTGAAGAGGGCGGTGGAGACCGGCGGATCGGATGGCGGACGCGGCTCCGCCGCCTCGTAGTGATAATACTGCTGACGTACATCGGAGTCAGTGTGATCATCGGTTTGCTGCAACGGCACCTGATCTACTTCCCTACACGGGAGTACGGCGCGACGCCGGCGGACGTTGGTCTCGAGTTCGAAGACCTGACCCTCATGACGGATGACGGCGTCTCCATCGCCGCCTGGTATGTTCCCCATCCCGAACCCAAGGGGAGCCTCATCTTCTGCCACGGCAATGCCGGCAACATGTCCGATCGGCTGCACAGCATCAAGCTCTTGCACGGTATGGGCGTGAACGTCCTGGTCTTCGACTACCGTGGTTTCGGACGAAGTGAAGGTCGTCCCAGCGAGCAGGGGACGTACAACGACGCAGTGGCGGTCTGGAAGTATCTGGTCGATACGCGCGCCGAGTCGCCCGGCCGCGTGATCCTGTTCGGCCGGTCGCTGGGTGGCGCTGTCGCTGTCGAGTTGGCCTTGAGGGTTGAGTCGGGGGCGATCGCAACCCCACCGGATGGCGGTCAACCCGCGCGCGGTGCAATCAGCGAGCCTGAGAAGGCGGGATCGCCTTCCGGCAAGATGATCGGCGGTCTGGCCGTGGAATCCACGTTCACGAGCCTGCTGGATATAGGCCGGCTTCACTACCCGTTGCTGCCGGTTCGCTGGCTGCTGACTTATCGATATGAGTCGATCGCCAAGGTGTCCCGCATCGGGTGCCCGAAGTGCTTCTTCCACGGGAAGGACGATACGCTTATCCCCTTCGAAAACGGCCTGAAGCTCTTCGAGGCCGCTGCCGAACCCAAGCGATTCATCGAGACCCGAGGCGGTCACAACGATGCGGGATTCACGTACTCGCCGGAATACTCGGATCAACTCGAGGCGTTTATCGACGAGATCCTGTGACGTTTGCCCGTGTCTTTCACCGCTGAGAACACTGAGGTTCATTCTATTCCAAAGTGGGTTCTGGCAAGAAATCGCAAAATTCAACCCGCCGGTTCGCTTCGTTTGGTGTCTTAAAGGATGGAGTGCAACGCAGCGCTTCAAGCAGTTGGGGTGCGCGCAGAGGAGGCAATCGATGCCGAGGGTTTGTCCTCCGCTTATCGATCTGTAGCTTATTGTCGGGTACCATCCCGGCAGAATATTGTGGTTCGGCCGGGGAACGGTACACTGGACGATCCTTTGGTTACCCTGTTTCGTCGAGTTGGAACAAACAGGGGTGCCCGAGGGACCTCGGCCGGGGCTGCTTGGCGAGTCGTGTTGACCGGTCGGTTGCCGCTAACCGTTTACGAGGTTGAATTCACCCACAGGATAGGTGCCACGGGGTCCGGGTGGACAGACAGCACCTTCCGTAAGTGAGGAACTCAAAAATGAAACCGCGCTTGATTATCCTCATTGTCGCAGCTGCCGGTCTGGCCGTTTTCTTCGCGGTTCGAGCATCGGCTCCAAAGGCGGAGGTGCCGGAGATGAGGGGGGACTTGACGGAGAAGGAGCTTGAAGAGATCCGCGAGCAGCAGGTGATGATCCAGGATCAAGTTTTTGACTGCGAGGAGACGGAGGATGTGTACCTCTCCATCCGTGTGGGGGTTGATCCGGCCGACAAGAAGAACCGCCTCCACTTCTACATCACGGAGGAGAACGGGTTCTTTGCCGAGACCTTCAACGTGACGTTCTATTACAAGCCGACGCCGGATACGACCCCGGCTGAGAGCCCCTACGTGTTCACCCAGTTCCTCAATCAATACGTTGCGGCCAACGACACATTCAAGGGCTGCATCGAAGTGGTTCCTCCCGAGTTGGCAAGGGTGGGCGGCGACATGGGTACGTCAGAGAACTGGGGGGCGGAGATTATCGATTTCCACAGTGCATGCGTGGATGATCCTGATCCGTTGCCCAAGGTCCCTGAAATGAGGTGCGAAGGTTAGAGCTTGGTCAGCCATGGCTTGAAGTGTTCGTAGGGTGCCACGGGCAGTTCGTCTGCCCCTGGGCACTGGCGGGCAAGCCGCCAGTGGCACCCCTCCGCTCAACGCCGGGCACCGATCCAACCGCAGATTCGAGGGTGGCCAAACACTAGCCGCGGTCTCGACCATCGCGCGACGTGTCGCCGTCATCCGCACTGTTGTCGTTTGTGTTGTCGTTGTCCGTAGGGGGTGCGACGGCGGAAACAGTGACCTCGCTCGGCTCGGTTTGCTGCCCGGCATCAGTAGTCCCGACGCATTGGAAGGTGAGATCGCCAACCTCCGCAGCGACGAATGTTGCCACGCCCTCCGAGAGGGGGCTCAATGTGACCGAGGCACCTAAATTCTGCTCCAATGTGCGCGTCACGGCTTCGACCTCACCGGTGCTCGTGCAAAAGAGGATGGCCGTCACGCCGATTACAACCGGATTCGGATCCACGGTCAGCGACACGGCCGCGTCGACCGTTGTCCCGATCGTCACGTGGCACTCGCCAATCGACTGATACAGTCCATCCGTCGCGGTCAACCGGATGACGACATCCCCCTCCTTCAGGGCCTTGAAGCTGGTGTCTGCCGCGGCTGGATCGGTGAAAGTCCCGGCGTCCGAGGGAATGGCTTCCCATTTGTAGGTCGGCACGGCTCCGGGTTTCTTCTCGTTGGCCCAGACGCTGCCTGACTGCCCCACCTCCATCTCGCTGGGGCAATCCGGGTTTACAGAGACGGACGTACACCCGCCTAAACCACATACGACAAGAGTCCACCATCGGGCGTAACGATTGGCCATGGTTCGGGTCAAGCACTTTCTCCGGTTGTTCCGGTATTGAGCCGGGCTTCGCACAAGCCTGCTCCGCAGCCGCGGGGCGAGGATGAATACGAGCACTGATTCTATCGGTCTCGCCCCCCACGTTCAAACCTCCGTGTTCAATCTCTTGTCCTTGGGTGTGGCCATCATCTTCGGCAAGTGTGGACAATTCGTGTCTTTCGGTAGCGGACGGCGTCCCCGCCAGCCGTCGTGTGCGATTGCTCAAGTCTGGGGAAACGGCCTGCGAGAACGCAGGCCGCTACAATCTGCAGAAAGGGGGTATCTGCTTTGCTCCAGTACTCGTTCAACGTCCCGCAGAGAGAATCCGCAGATTGCGCAGAAACGGAGCAGCAAGGCGCCTGGACCGGCAATCTGTGTCATCTGCGTAATCTGCGGATGACAAATGCCCAGCCAGGAATGGGATCATTGCGTCTGACGTTCGTATCGGGAGGAGTACCTGCCGCTGGTGGAGTCAAGGAGAT
>JAUXGE010000265.1 GCA_030622435.1 Planctomycetota bacterium | reverse complement strand
TCCGAGATGGGAGCGGCCGATCCGGGTTTGACAATGCAGCTCTCCTTCCCGTCTCGTGCTACGACGGCGTTGTCTCCGACATCCGTTGCAATGATCGGCAGTCCGACTGACATCGCCTCGAGCAGCGCATTGTTCATACCTTCCGACGCGCTGCTGCACACATAAGCGTCCAGGCAGGCGAGTAACCCGGGCACATCCTCGCGCCACCCTGTAAAGTGAACATGATCCGCGATGCCGGCATCCCTGGTTTGCCGTGCCAGTGACTCGCGTAGTGGTCCGTCACCTACAATGAGCAACCTCATTCCCGGAAGCGTGGCGGCGGCGTTGGCGACGGCCTCAATCAGAGTCGCATGCCGCTTCACCGGCGTCAGTGTGCCGACAATGCCTACGACAAAGGCCGAATCATCGAACCCGTTCCGATATCTCTGGCGTTTCCTCACTGTCTCATCCACGGCGCCGAATCGTCGCAGGTCGATACCGTTGGGCAACAAGTCAATACGATTCCGGTGGATGCGGGCCTGATTCTGCAGCTGCTTGATGCCGGCCTCTGAGACACTGGCGAACCGAGCGTCCATCCTCACGGCCCACCTTGCCAGACGGCGCTGCCTGCCCGTGAAGCCTCCATCCGTTTCGAGGCCGTGAAATCCCAGCACGAGACGCGAACGCCTCGTCAAACATGCCGCCATCAGGGCATCGGCCCAGCAGCCCGTGTTGCGAGCATGGATCAGCCCTGCACGATCCTCTCGGAGAATCCGCGCCATTGCCAACCCGGACCACCGGGATTTTCCCCGGGCGTCAATGGCGCGACAGGCTACATCATCGGGAAGGCGCACAGTCAGAGGTCCTGCGGCTCGCAGTGTGATGACCCGGTGCCTAAACATGGAATGATCGAAAGCATGCAACAGCGAGACGAGCGTTCTCTCCGTACCCCCGCCGTCGAGCGAGTGAACGACGTGCACGATCGCCGGTCGCCCATCAGGGCGTGTTGGATAAGGTGGTTTGGCTTGATCTGTTGAGGCCATGTTCAACACGCGGGCAATCAGCTCTCAGCTAGGATGAAGGATGAAACCCGGGGAGCTGCTTCATTTCATCCTTCACTTTTCATCCTTCATCTTTCATCTTAGCTGGTCGCCGGAGGCGGAAAGCCTCTCAAACACCCTTTCAGAACCCGTGTTCCAGTTGGCCGCCGCAGGGCAGCGAATCAGTCTCAGCAAGTTCCGGAACCGGTTCGTCCGCCGTGGCTTTCTCGGCCACTTCTCCTGTAACGAGGCGGAATAGACATAGCGGGAGGACCATTACCCACCAGAAAGACTCGCAGTAGAAGCGCTCCGTACCCATTCCTGCAACGAAATACGTGACGAGTGACACGAGGAAGGCATAGGCGAAGAGCTTCGTTTCAAGCGGATGCTCCGTCTGATCCGCCAGCCTCTTGCAGCGGCGGACATAATGGAGGGCGCCCAATACCATCAATAGGAAGATGATTCCCCCCTGAATCCCGAGCTCCGTGAAGCAGACTATGAGTGTGTTGTGTGATGAACGCTTGTAGTAGTCCCAGTTGTATGGTCCGATTGCCAGGGGGAAGTTCCCCGGACCGATACCGTAGGGATGATCCTTTAGCATCTCAGCGGAGAGCTTCCAGATCTCGGTCCGACCCACCGTGGCCGTGTCCTGTGCGAGTACTTCACGACTCGTCAGCGTCCCCATCCGATCCCAGAAGTGCCCATCCGTCAGCACGAACGCGGCAATGGCACCGCATACCAGCAGAGCTTGAATCCGAAACCGCCTGGCACGCGGCGTCGTAAGGAGGGCCACGAACATCCCGCACATCAGACCGATGAACGCCGATCGCGTGCGGCAGAGGATGATCGTGTTTACAACGAGAATGCCCGAGGTTAAAGCGAACAGTCGCCCTCGCCATCCGGCTGCCGTGAGAAACGCAACGCCGATGATCGGCAGCATGGCAGCGAGGTGGGCGCCAGTCCCCGAAGTCGTCGCGAAATCCGGACCGCCGATCAGCTCCAGCCGTCCGAGCCAAAAGGCGCTGGCCGGAGCCGTGAAGGCGTCGTAGCCGACATAGAGACTACCCGCCACGAGTGTCCAAATGACGATTTTGAGGTTCCGTCTAGTCGTCGCCAGTCGTCCGAGGATCAGGACGAACAACAGCATCTTCCACAACTTCTCGAAAGCGTAAGCCGAACTGTCATTGTACCCGAAACCGATCGCCAGGTTGACGGCCCCGATCAGCACCAACACGACAACCCCGATCTCCCAGGCACAGACGGCCGATCGATTTTTGGGCAAGTATCTCCGTCCGAAGAACAGACCGAGAATGAGGAATATTGCCGCCAGCATTGAAAACCGCATACCGAGCCGCGCCAGTGGAATCCCCCACCACACATTCCTCGGGTGGATCTGGTAGACCATCATGTAGTTCACGACGCCCCAGATCGGGTTCACCAACGATGCAAGGCAAGCCCACCAGAACAAGACAAAGTACAGGGTTGTCCTCAGAGGCCACATGCCGGCTCGTCACATCTCCAAATGCCAGTCCGACACCCTCAATCGCCACACACGAGAGGTACATGCTTCAAGGCTGTGCAATCTCCCTCGATACTTACCGAGGCACGACCTCGCGCCATCCGGTCGTTGCCGGACTCGGCGGGAACCGCTTGGACCGGCGCGCACGAAAAGCGCACACTCGTACTGTTTGTCGACTGGATGGAGGGTCCGCTAAAGGTGGAGCGCTCGGCCGCGTTCCCTTCGCGTGGAGGAGTGGATAGCACACCCGTGGGGTGGCACCCGCTCAAAGACGGCCAGCAGGCATGTCTCCGGATACCGCATCCCCATGCGCCGCAGGAGACGGCAAAGCGAGAGCTCGACGTACCTCAGACGCCGGAATCGTCCCGATGCACGACAGTCATCCAGGTAGGCGAAGTACCGCTCTCGGAAGCCGGCCGTCTGGAAAACGTCGCGGAGGTGATCTCGCGTATTCATACGGTAGAGAACCGGGTACGTATCCTTTTCCATAACCTTCCAGGTCAGATTTTTCAGCCGGTGGTGAAGGGCAAATGGGACGAGACGCGACACAACTGAAACAGGCGACCACTTATTGACGGTGTAGACCACTACCAAGCTCCCGGGCCGGGTCGCCCGTGCAAGCGACTGCAGCGCACGCTGTGGTTGCTCAAGGTGCTCCACGACCATCCGAAGCGTGACAACGTCAAACGGATTGGTCGAATGAAACGCTTCTATAGGCTCCCGGATACACTCGTGAACGTATGGGTTTTCATCAAGTGTTCCAGATGGGTCCACCCCGACAAGCTTTCGGCAGCGATGCGCGAGGACCCTGGCCAATCGGGGGTTGCTGGGGAACAGGGTACGTCCGCATCCGACGTCCAGCCATCGTGTATTCCTGTTAATCAAGCCGGCCACTAGTGCTTCGTAGCAGTCGTCCGGGTTGAAGTAGCCAAAGGAATGGTGCATCCGAGGAGCCCAACCCGCCCGTGAGAGATCTCCATGCTTCAGCCGGAACGTCTCCGCCAGGTTCTCACTTGACGGTTCGATGAACCGTATCGTGGACAGATCCGAATCACACCGATTGTCGCGCGTACGGTGCTTCACCGGTGGATTCGCTGCACTGGTCGGACTGGCTTGGAGAGTTGTCATGAACTCGTCGAGTTAGATCGGATCCACACTGACTGAAGAGTCGCAACCTTGGCACACAAGAAGGCACCGTTCTTCGACAGCCAACTGAAGGCGTGATCGCCCCATCGCTTCCCTCTACCACGGATTATCGGTCGTGATCGCTGTGGGCTGTAGCACCGGCGTCGGCCGGTGACGGTGGTGTAACGGAGCTGGACCGGGCTGTGCCAGACAGCCCTTGCTTAGGAGCCTACCTGGAGCGTCCGATAGTCTATGAGGTGCTGCGCTTTCGGTGAGGTTCAACGACTGGACGACGTCTGGGCGGATACAATGCGCTTCTTCACACAATCACTCCGTGCTCGCCCGGGAGGAGCCAGGCCGGGTGTCGAGCGCCGCCGGCGGTGGATCCAGCGCATTCGCGCATCCTGTTCCGAATACTGGCCGGAGCTGGGCCCCGATGGGCGGGTCCGGTTGGATGGCAGGCTGCGTCCCTCCACAATGGGGCACTTGGTACGAGGTCAGATTGAGCAGAAGGACGCGTGCCGGACGTTCTGGATCAAGTGGTGTCCGGGGTGCGAGGAGCCCCCTTTGCGTCAGACCTTTGTGCGGATGTCCTGGTGGCAGGATACTCATGGATCATTGCGGTCCGGCGCCGCGGCTATCCTCGACTATTGGCCTGATGAGTGTGCGCTCGTAGTGGAAGGTCGCCCCGGCAAGTCGCTCGACAGGTTGATGGATCGCTGCGGTGGAGGTCCGGCCATCGGGAGGATTGAGACGGAAGAGATCACCCGTACGGCAGGCTCCTTCGCCCGGTGGCTAAGGGCTTTTTCACGCGGGCACGAGACCTATGGAAGCGACATCCAACCCATCCTCGGTTTGCAATCGAGCCTGACGCATACGGGCGGGTTAGTGGTTGATGCCAGGGAATTGTTGCGGCGGCGTGTTGAGCGCGGGTCCAGGGTGGCTCACGAGTTAGTCGGGATGGGATATTCGGTGGCTCGAGAGTGGGCGGATCGGTTCGATCTGGACGCGCTTATGTCCAGCGTGGGAAGAGAGGAGGTGGCCGGCTTCATCCACGGCGATACTAAGCCAGAGAATCTACTTTCTGATCGGGGCGGCTTCTCCCTGATTGACTGGTGGACGACGCCACGGGTGAGTTGGCCGTTGCCCGACGTCGCCTCCTTTGCAGGAGCACTCTGGCTGAGGGGTGATTGTCCCGTGTGCCGACGAGTTTGGATCAGCTTCGCCGAGGAGTACTTCGAGGGCCGTCCTGACGAACGAACTGCGGGACTTCTCGACCTTGTGGGTACGGTGCTCTGCCTCGCGGTGCTGTCTCAGAGGGCGAAACGCGGCGGCGTCAGGGGTCTGGCGGCGAGAGGCTGGTGTGGTCGGACCCTCGAGAATCTTGTGCATCCGTCGACTCGAATCGGTTGGTCTTGACCGCCGATCCCCGCTAATACGCCCGGGGTTGCTCGGGCTGGCGCTGATGAGAGGAGCCTCCTGATGAACATGATTTGCAACAAAGCCGGCGATCTGGTGCCCGGGTTAGCCACGGCGGCTACACGTTGGCAGTCAGACCAAGTGGCAACTTCCTACGACGACCAGCGCTTTACCAGCCTTCTCGGGAGGTTGTTCAACCACCTTTCCTGTCGAGCCATTCGGCGGGCTTTTCGGGCAATCTCAGACGAGCGACTCGCCCGCGTCCTGGACATCCCATGTGGAACGGGGCGGGCAACGGTTGTCGCCCAGGAATTCGGGTCCACCGTGCTGGGGGTCGACATCTCTCCGGCCATGATGGGGCGGGCACGCCATCGACCGGGATTGGAGAGTGACGTTCCGTTCATTTGTGCGAATATATCGCACCAGCCTTTCGCCACCAGCTCGATTGACTGCGTGATGGCCATCCGTCTCATGATGCATTTGGACGCGGCCAGCCGCCAAGCAGCGCTGCGCGAGATGGCCAGGGTGAGTCGCGAGCATATCATCGTCGAGTACGGCTACATTTCGTCATGGTTGAGAATCCGGCGGAGTCTCAAGGCGGTGTACTACCGACTGCGGTGGAAGCGGCATACGTTCGTGCAGGCCGTCCCGTGGCCCCAGATCCAAGCTGATCTTAAAGAGACAGGCGTCCAGCTTGTGGCTGCCTACCACACGGCTCGGGGGCTGTCTGAATCCGTCGTCCTGCTTCTACGTAAGTAGACAGAACGCCGATTGGAGGGACAAGCACTCCCAAGGCTCAGATTGGCAGCAGGGAAACTCAGTAGCGCACCACGCCTTCGCACGATTGCGAAACCACGCGAGTTCTACTGCCGATATTTTCAGAGTGTGCCCACATGGCATGTGGCAACTCGTCCGGCACCGTACTCTAGGGCTGTGTTTCATAAGTTACACGACTATCAAGGAAACGCAGGACCAGATCGAAGGTGTAATCGCCTCGACTATCTCCGATCGACATTCAGCCTGCCTGGGGGAAGTGTCCTGACTTTGCAGATCGGCTGCCACGACCGGCGAGCAGGTTAACCAACCGGCTGGCCGGCCGGTCGTTCGTTCGGGTAGACGAGCCCGCTTAGCGGTCCAACGACTGCGATACTGATTCTTCCGTTTCGGCTAGTGCGTGGCGTGTGGATGGGGTTGCCTTGTTGCGTCTTGATGCAAGAGATTCCACGTGAGGCCTTATCCGGTCGGCCATGAATCGGGCGAGAGTCGACTTACCCTCTTCCGTGAAGTGACAGTAATCTGTCATCCAGTTGTTGTTGCCGGGCAGAGCTGCGGCGGCGTCGATGACGTGCACTCCGTCCCGCGAGCCGTCGAACGACCGGATGATCTCGTTGGCGTCGTCCACCCCTTCTCCCCACCGTCGGTGTATCCACGCCCGGAACTCATACTCCCGGTTGAATATCTGCGTACATAGAAACACCTCGATGTCGCGATCGCGGGCGACGGAGACCAATGTGTAGAGGTTCTCGCTGAACGGCTCCATGCCGTGGTACGGTCGCGGCTGGCCGGGTTCGATATCACGCGTGATCGTTACGGGTATTCCGCGCGT
>JAUXGE010000131.1 GCA_030622435.1 Planctomycetota bacterium | reverse complement strand
ATAGTGGTTGGAGCGCCATATGATGACGGCACGTATACGGATTCCGGTTCTCTCTACGTGTTCAAGTTCGATCCACGCCTGGGGTGGGGGCAGCAGGCGAAGCTGGCGGATTCCAACGGCAGGGCCGACGACCACTTCGGATTCTCGGTGGCCGTCTCCTCCGGCCATATTCTGGCCGGCGTGCCGAATGACATGAACATGTCGTATCGGCAGGGTTCGGTACAGGTGTTCGTCCCCTACTTCCAGGCACCTTACTGGATGCGCCAGGGAACCATCTGGGCTTCCAACGGCACGACCTACGACCACTTCGGCCACACCGTGGACATCGACGGCGACTACGCGGTCGTTGGTGCTTTGTTCGACGCGGATGGATACGGACGTGTGACCGGCGCCGCTTACGTGTACCGGTACTACTCCGGCAATTGGCTCGAAACCATCCTGGACCCGGGGTACGTGGATTATGATGATCGCTTCGCCTCCTCGGTGGCAATCGATGGAAACGTACTTGCAGTGGGCGCCCCGACAGACGGTGAGGGATGGTATGACCCAGGAGCTGCATACATATACAAATACAAGCTGACATATCCGGGTCCGGTTCTCGACTGGGTGTTGGAGGAGAAGGTTTTCCCGTCCGATATGACCTCTCATGAAGTCGACTCCTTCGGGCGGGCGGTCGCCGTCTCCGGTGATCGGGTCATGGTCGGCTCGAACGGCAGTTATGACTACGGTGAGCGCTGGGGGCGGGCTTATCTGTACCGCAGGAACGGCAGTGCGGGTTGGGATGAGGAAGCCTGGCTGAGTTCGTCCGGAGCCCCTTCGGACAACTACGGCCAGTCGGTGGCCCTGTCCGACAATGCCCACGCACTTATCGGAGCACCAAACTACAACAGCGGACGAGGAACAGTCTCGGCACGGCAGCTTACGGACGGCGACGGTGACGGCGTGCTCGATGCCTGCGACAACTGCCCAACGGTCAGCAACGCCAATCAAGCCAACAGCGACTCGGACGGTCTGGGGAATGCGTGCGACAACTGCGACTACGTATCGAATCAGGATCAGGCAAACCACGATTCGGACAGTCTCGGAGACGCCTGCGACAACTGCGACTACGCAGCAAATGAGAACCAGGCCAACCACGATACTGATACTCTCGGCGACGCATGCGACAACTGCGATTACGCAACTAACGAGAACCAAGCCAACCATGATTCTGATACTCTCGGCGACGCATGCGACAACTGCGACTACGTAGCCAACGAGAACCAGGCCAACAGTGATTCGGATAGTCTCGGCAACGCCTGTGACAACTGTGACCTTGTGGCCAATCAGGATCAAGCTAACAGTGATTCGGACAGCCTCGGTAACGCCTGTGACAACTGTGATTACGATTACAACCCGAATCAGGCAGACTACGACGGGGATCAGGTCGGCGATGCCTGCGATAACTGTTTATACGATTCCAACGCGAATCAGGCTGATGTTGATGGAGACGAAGTCGGGAACGTCTGCGACAACTGTCTAGAGGTACCTAACCCTGGACAGGAAGACCAAGACAGCGACGGAAGAGGCAACGCGTGCGACTGCGACCTCGACTACGCTCTGGCGGACGAACTTCCCCCGCCCGTAGCGATTGCCGGCCTTGTCGATCCGAGCGAGTCGAGTGCCAACCCGACCAACGGGGCTTTCTATCACACGTTCACCGGGGAGTGGTATGCCCGTCAACCCGGCTGCGTCGTCATCGATTGGCGACGCAGCAACGGGACACTCCTCGAGCAGGTTGCCTACGGTATCCGAAGCGAAGCCGGAAACGGTGCGGATGTCTCCGCGGTCAACTACTTCCTGGACTATCGAACCCAGCCCGGCTTCGATGTCACACTCACGACACCTTACTATCTGACTGTTCGCTACAACGATTTCATTCAATCAGGTCATGTTGACGTAAGCACATTAACGGGCGAGCTCGAGGTCGATGCGAGTTGCCCTCAAGGTCATGTCGTATTCCAGTACGACGAAGGTCCCGGTGGCGACTTGGTGGGTTTCGAGGTCGTCCGTTTCCTGAATTTCGGATCACCGTCGGCCCAGGCCGCAACGGTCGGACGAGCGCTGAACCTCCCGCCGGAGGCGGACGAATGCCGTGCCGTCCTGCTGAGAAACGACAACGACGCGTACGGCTACCCAGTTGCGTGGCAGCGTGCCACAGAGACAACGGACATCGTTCCGATTCGACCCGAATCGGTTTCATCGCGCTTCCAGGTTGCCTGGTACGGATCCAGCATCGTCGAGAACTGTTGGCCTGTCAGTATCGCGAGATACACGACGTCTTGGCCGACGGATCCTCAGATCCACGCCGTGGATGTGAGTGACCCGCTCGACCCCCCCGTCGCGTTGCTGCCGGTGGGTACGGGCGACCTCTACTGCGGTGTGGAGGTGATGTACGAGGCCGGTTTCGACACTGAAGATCCATTCCCAGGAGCCAGGATCACTGACGCTCCCGGCGGCGCAAAGTGGTTTGACACTGCCCTGGAAGGATACACGGTCCTTCGTTTCGACATCGATCCAGGGCTACCGGGGACGGGCTGCGGATCCGAAGTGCGATTCGAAGTCGTGGCCTCCTGTGATCATCTGAGTAACGCGGCGGTTTACGAGGGCCAACAGAGTTGTACCGTTGGTGATCAGATCGAGGACACTCAGCACAGAGAGGACACTCCGGATTACCCCTTTGGGTTCCTGCGCGCGGGCCAGCCCTTCGTGCCCGACATCTACCTGGACACGGGCCAGATCATTCCGGTGAACACGTCGGATGAGCATGGCACGCTCGAGGTCTGGTGGTTTGGTGAGAGTGGCTACGTGCCGGGTATCTACTGGCCGCACAGGGTGGTCGAATACTTCGCCTCGTGGCCGACAACAACGGAAGAGATCGTCATCGCATCCCGCCTGGGCGCCGGTGCGTACTCGGCTGAGGCGACGATCTACCATGCCGGGTTTTACGGGGCGGGCGATGAAAACACACTCGTAGGATGGAATCCGAATGACGAGCACGCGAGCCTGTTGCCCTCCGGACCCGACCGCAAGGCGTTCGCCGTTCGCAACGACAACCCGTGGGGCGTGCTGTCCGGGCACCCCTACGTCCTCGTTCAGGACCGGGACCCGATGGACCCGAGTTTGTGGCGTGTGGGTGTCCACCTTGTCGTATTGGACGATGGGGTGCATGACCTCAACTACAACGATTACGTCAACGAAGACGGTGACTCCCTCCCCGTGGTCGCCGGTCAGCCGATCAACCCCCTCTATCCAGTGAACCTAGGCGCCGGTGTCTGCGAGGACGGCGGCACAGGGGAACCTCTGACAAGCGTGATGGGCGATGCGGTGTGGGTCGACCGCGCCGGATCGTTGTGGGCGGTGGAAGAGTGGAATGACACGACCGGGGCATCGAGTACGGGGATGATCTTCCTTTGGGAGAATTGGGCCGGAGACGTGGGCTGCCAAGCCTGGCAGGGCACGGCCACGGGAATCCCGACCCCGATTTACTACCATCCCAGTTGGCCACCTATCCCGCCTAATTGCATTCCGGGTGACTCTGGATGTGCGCGCCCTCTCCACATCGGTGACCGGGTCGACATGTCCGGCTTTTGCGGCGCGATAGAGGTTTTGCACGACAGTGTCGGTCTGCGCGTCTTTGATCCAACGTACGAGGTATCCGTCTCCGATGCCGGTCTCCCCGGTGATGTGGACTTCGCCCAGCTGCCGCCACATCTGCATGGAGGCGAGATTGGTGGTGGAGGTGAGTGGCCTGATCGCATCCAGCACGTTGAACACGAGGTAGTGTTCGTAGGCATCATGAGCGACCGAGATCGTGCGTTCCTCTACGGCCTCAGTGCAGATTCGGGCTATCGAGCAAACGTCGTCGACGCATTGTACACAGCGTCGCGCGAGCAGCTCACGACCATTCCGGAAGACGCGACCGAAAAATGGGTGACAGTTGGAGACATCGGTGCAGAACCGGGCTGGATTACGCTTGGGCTGCAGAACGATGTCGACTGCGCACCGACGGGCGGTGTCAGTGTCGAAGTCTGGAATGTCACATGTCCTCCACATAGTGGCGCGATTCGCGTTATCCAGCCGACTTGCCCCTTCAACGAGAAGTTGACCCTGAAGTTTGACGGTGACTTGGGTGGAGAACCTGAGAACTTCGTCTTTCAGTGGCAGTGGTCCGCTGACGAAGAAGGTCCGTGGACGGACTACAGTCCGCCGGCGGGCTATGAGGACGGCGTGGGCCTTAGCGAGATCGTCATTGAAGGCGCTTCGGAGTTCACGCTGGCAGATTCGCACTGGCGGGTGAGGTACCGCGGCTACCCGAACTGCCCGGGTGACATCAATCCGGACCCAATGACACCCTGGCCGCAACATCTGGACGATGGCGGCTTGACGCAGATCAGCGAATGGACAGGCGCTTCGTCGGCAGACAGCCCCGGAGGATTCCAGGCGCAGTTCGCTATGGGATGGGTCTCACGAGTTCTTCTGGCCATCAACCCCTTCGACCAGCGCATCGAGGACTTCCACAGCAACCCGGCCAGCACGTATGTCGACATGATCATGCAGGCCGGCATTCGTTACGAAGCCCCGGTAGCGCTCAATTGTACGCCGTCGAACCTGGAAGGATTGGGACTGATCGAGATCTACGAAACGGTGCTTCGTCGAGCCCGCCAGTTCAGTATCGACATCGGCATTGACTACGCACCTGCGAACCAGGCGATCATGAAGGCGGCGAGCAAAATCAGCGACCTCTATGTGCTGGAGGGCAACGAGGCCTTTGCCGATGCCTCCGATCCGACGATCGGCCTGTTCGCCGAGCAGGGAGACCCACCGGCAACTTACGACCCGCATGCGACCTTCTGCTTCGAGGGGCAGGTGCCGTCGGTCATCGAGGAGGAACTGGCGCTGCTCCGGGGCCGTGACGATGTTATGCCCCCCACGACTGATGGGGGCCGCTCAATAGTCTCAACGGTATACAACCGGCTTCCGTGGAACTTCACCGGTGGCAACGGCATGGTCGCGTACGCCAACAACTATCAGGTAACTGACACGCTTGAGGCCCAGGAGATGTACCCGCAAGGACACGGGGATGCCTGGGGCCACTACCTGACGGCGGTCAAGAAGTTCTACGACCTGCTCCAGCATCCTATCTTCCACTGGATTGTGGATACGGAATCGGTACTGGTGGCGGGCCAGCCCGTCGAAGTCGGCTATCAGTACGAGCGACAGTTTGCGAAGGCGGCGGCGGCCAAGGCACGGACCGGATCCTCGATTGCTTCGCTGACGTTCAGACAGCGCTACGACGCGGATCCCTCCAAGCAAGACGGCTATCCGGACACGGATCCCGATCGGGCGTGGGGGGTGCAGGAATGGGCTCGACGCGCAGGCCAGGGCGCCTACTTCGACTGGCTGACGGCGAACGCGCTCCTGGACGACGATGATGATGATCCTACCCATGCGGGCACAATCAAGAAGATCGATCGGACGACCGTGCCCGAGCTGCGCGAGATTGCCGCATCGTACTCGGAAATCCAGACGACCCTGGACAACGTCAGCGCAGGGTTGAACCCGCTCGGTTTGACAACGAACGTGGTTCCTTTCGGCCTGGATCCCAGCTTGATCGATCAAGGCAAGACACACTTCGATCAGATCTTCACGCGGGCAGTGTCGGCTCTCAGTAGCGCCGTCACTGCATTCGACTACGCCAATCAGAACACGCAGCGCCTGCGGGAACAGCAGGACGTTGCAGAGGATTTCGCCGATCTGGCCGAGGAACGGGAGATGGACTTCAAGTCCCGTCTGATCGAGATCTTCGGGAGACCCTTCGAGGAGGACCTGGGGGCGGACGGCACCTACGATCCGGATTACGACGGCCCGGACATCTTGCACTTTGACTATGTCGACCCCAGTAGTCTGATCGGGTGGGACGGCCACGCGGACACAACCTCGTGGTCAGCGACATTCATGGTGCCGTATGTGACCGACACCGGTGTCTTGGACCAGTTCCCAGTAACGACGTTGTACAACGTCTCCACCGAAGGCTTCGGCTTCATCAAGCCGGAGGGATGGGGGCCGCGCCCAGAGCCGGGCGAGATCCAATTCGCCCGATCCGAACTGCTTCAGGCAACGATTCGATATTTGCGGGCTCTCGAGCAATACGAGGCGCATGTAGAGGCGATCGGTCGCCAGGTCGATCTGCTCGAGTCTCTGTTCGGCATGCACACGGAGATTCTCCAGATCCGCCGGACCCAAAACTCAGAAACGGCAAACCTGCGCGCCGAAATCTGGAAGCTGCAGACTGGTATTCACAGCAAGCGGATGATTGCCCAAATGCTGCGGGATACCGGGGCCGCAATGAGCAACATCATCTCATCCTACGGCATGTCATCCGTCGCCTTCTCCTTCAACCTCATGGCGATGATCCCTGAACAACAGGCGCTTGACAATGAGGCAGACATACTCCAGATGCAGCACGACATCGAGGAGGGAGCTGCAACGAACGAACTCACAATCCTGGGAATGGAGTTTGATAACCAGGAGGCGCAGCAGGTTGCCGTTCTGGAGCGAATGATGCGAGAGACTACGTCGCTACGTCTGAATACTCAAACCTTGGAGGAGGCAGGGCATCAGGCAGCCGGACGTTATCGTGCAGCGCTGGGCAGGGGTGCGAGACTCCTAGAACAGCGGACGGTCTTCAGGCAGAAGACCGCGTCTCAGGTGAGCGAGTACCGCTACCGAGACATGGCGTTCCGAGTCTTTCGCAATGATGCGCTTCAGAAGTATCGCGCCCAGTTTGACTTGGCCGGGCAATATGTCTATCTGGCCGCCAAGGCATACGACTATGAAACGAACCTACTGGGAACAGATACCCATTCCGGGCGCACTTTCCTGACCGACATCATCAAAGAGCGGTCCCTCGGCGTTGTCGAGGGAGGGCAGGTGATGGTGGGCAACGGTCTGGCCGGGCAGCTTGCACAGATGTGGGCCAACTTCGATCTCGTACTGCGGTCACAGTTGGGATTCAACTCACCTGATGAGTTCCATCGAACTTTCAGCCTTCGCTGGGAGTTGTTCCGCATTCCAGAGAGAGTGTCATTTGACGGTGAATGGAAGCAAAGACTGTCGGAGTACGTGGTGGACGACGTGAATCTGCTGCCCGAGTATCGCCAGTACTGTTCGCCGCTCAATCCACCTACAATACCGGATCCTGCCATCGTAATCCCGTTCGAGACGACTGTTCAATCAGGGATGAACTTGTTCGGGCATATGTCACAGGGCGACGAGACACTGCCGTCCGATCGCTTCGCGATCAAGATCCACTCATACGGTATGCAGTTCTCACAATACCCCGGTTCTCCGCTGAACAACCAGGTCAGCGCATATTTGGTGCCGATTGGAGCTGACATCATGCGTGTTCCGTCGGTCGGCACACCGAGGGTGTGGAATCTGTTGGATCAGACACTTCCGGTGCCGTTCCCCATAGGTGAAACCGACCTGACGACGTCAGGGTGGTTGCCGTGGGATGCCGTCAGCGGAGGCTCACCGAGCATGATCCGGCGACGCCTGATCCCGACTGTCGCCGGTTTCCCCGAAGGTCAGTGCCCACAGGAGGGCTGCGACGTAAGCCACAAGCTCACCGGTCGATCCATCTGGAACACACGCTGGTTGCTGATCATACCGGGTTCCCAGTTGCAGGGCGCGGACCCGGCAAACGGGGTTGACGTCTTTATCAACGGAACGACCGGCACGGGTGTGCGGGATATCAAACTGTTGTTCGAGTGCTATGGATACTCTGGATAGGGCGATGAACCGCAGAGAACGAGCCGCCCTCTTGCCAAGGCGGCATTGAGGTAACCCGAAGGTGAGACTCTTCGACTGGGCTTGTTCGGCTAGTTTCCGGCATTGTGCGTCGGGTATGAGAGTGGTCAGATGTCGAACGGAATGACGAAGGTGCTTGTGACAGCGGCACTGCTCAGCATAGTGCCCGGCATCGCCCGCGCTGCCGACAAGACCGGTGTCTCCCCCAACACTATCTCCAAACCCACAGGCCCCGGCTCTCTGGAGGGGCTCGGTGACGCCTTCCAGCCTGCACTGAACACTGGAACAGCTCGATATACCGTGCAGCTATCTGTACCGCCGGGTGTCGCCGGGCTCACGCCGGACATCTCTCTACAGTATGACAGTGGACTGGGCTTCGGTCCCGTGGGAATCGGGTGGTCGTTCGGGCCGGGGTCGGTACGCCGCCAGACGGAGAAGGGTCTTCCGCGTTACATCGACTCGCCTGTCGGAGATGAGCGCCCCGACCGCTTCCTGGGGCTGGAGGGCGAGGAACTCGTCGCTCTGGAAAACGGACATTATCTGGCCAAGATCGCGCGAGCGTACACCCGGTATCGACCGGTCGACAACGACGAGGACGGGAGTATCGATTCGTGGGTGGCGCAGACCAAGAGAGGCCACAGGCTGGAGTTCGGGCTGACTCCCTCGGGGCGTGTCGCCGGTCCAGCTGGTGCCTACCGATGGAACCTCGAGAGGCAGACCGACACGAACGGGAATGTCATCGAATATCGGTACGTCTGTCCCGATCCCGGCGATCGCCAGGTGTATCTGAGCGAGATCCGTTATGGCCCCGGCTCTCCACCATGGGATAACTACTACGCGGTGCACATGGAATACGAAAACCGCCCAGACCCCTTCACGGACTATCGCAGTGGATTCAAGGTTCGCACGGCGAGGCGACTTACCCGAGTTGACGTGAAGTACAACGGCGCACTCGTGCGCCGTTACATCCTGGGATATGGAGCCCACGCACACTGGTCGCTCCTGACAACCGTGACGCAAGTTGGCGACGACGGTGAGAGTACGCTCCCCTCCACGACCTTCGACTACGCCACATTCGACCTTTGTGATCCGGAGACACACATCTCCGCAGGCGATTGGGTCATTGGCTCGAACGGTGAACCGGGCCAGGTCCTGGATAATCCTCTCGTCGAATTGATCGATCTCAACGGTGACGGGCTTCCGGACCTCCTCGATACCGGTACCGGTCACACCGTGTACTTGAACCGTGGAGTCACACAGACCGAAACGGGCGAGTTGATTTCATGGGAGGGTCCTGCGGACGTTGACGCGGCCGACCCGCGCGCACTGGATTATCAGCTATCCGCGGGAAACGTGCATCTGGCTGACATGACGGGAGACGGTCTCGCCGACTTGGTCGTGACCCTCGATTACGACGTCGAGTACTTCACAAACACGATGGATACTGGCTGGTCGACCGGCATACTGATGTCGATGGATGGGCAGCGGCCTCCCGCACCCTTCGGGATCGACGCCGACAGTGTGCTCACCGCGGATCTCGATTTCGACAAGCATATTGATATCGTTCAAAGCCAGTCCGGCGCCTACAGCACTTGGTTCAACCTGGGCCAGGGTCGATACAGCAGCGCCGTACTCACCGACGGAGCATACTACGGTGCACAGTTCATCAGCTTCGCCGATCACGGCGTGCAGCTTGCGGACATGAACGGCGACAGGCTGAGCGACGTGGTGAAGATCACAGCATCAAGCGTGATATCCTGCCCCAACATGGGATTTGGACAGTTCGACGAATGCGACGAAACAGAACTACACCCGGATGATCCTACGCTGGACTACGAACATGTCGGGCGCGCCAAGATGACGGACATCAACGGCGACGGCCTGGCCGACTTGGTCGTCGAACGATTCAGCGGACCAGACCTTCGTTTCTGGCTCAACATGAGCGACGGAACCTTTGCCCAATCTCGGTTGATCACTGGTCTTCCGACCACGTCCAACGCTCAGACGCGATGGGCCGACATCAACGGGAACGGCACAACGGACTTGATCTATGCCGATTCGACCCTGCCGGATTCCAAGATAAACGCCATCGACATCGGTGAACTCGTGGCCGGTTCGTCCCATTTCAATGCCCTCACGGGCATCGACAACGGCTATGGACGCAAGACCGAGATTACCTACCGCAGCACGACCGAATACCACCTGGACGCCATCGCGGCCGGCAACCCCTGGGAAACATCGCTTCCATTCCCCTCTGCTGTGGTCTCACGAACCGAGACGTCGATAGGATTGGATCTGGATGGGTATCCGGATGACGGTGAACACGGGGACGTCTACATCACGGACTTCAACTATCGCGACGGGTACTATGATCCTCTCGAGAGACAATTCCGCGGCTTTGCGTTCGTCGTACAGATAGAGCACGGCGACGAGCGTTTCGGAGGAGGCGACGCCCCTTCGCTCGTGACACGCCACAGGTTTCATACGGGCGCCCCCGATGGTCTGGACAATGACGGCGACGGTGACATAGATGAATCTGCTGAATGGGTAGGCCGAGAAGAGGAACCTCTCAAGGGCGTCGAACTCTGGAGGGAAATCACCGTTCTTCCGGACGATCCCGGTGCCTACGGTCAACATTCGGACGACTCGCAGGTCTTCGAACGCATCATGACTGACTGGGATGTTCGCGGACTTTGTGAGGTAGGCGGTGGTGCCCTGTCCGAGGACTTCGGATCGGGCTATCACAGCAACGATTACTACGACCGCCATGTCCGCCAGGCCCTCCGCACCGTCACCCACACATCGGTCATCGAGCTGGGCAACGGCGAACCGAAGGAACTGGAAAGCCGGTCGGAGCTGGATACGCTCGGCAATCAGCTCTTCGAATGGAACCTGGGTGACTTGGAGAATCCTGACGACGATCTATACACCAGTTATGAATACGCTCTGAACGAAGCGGCATGGATCGTGGATCGCGTCAGCCACAAGCGCCAAACCGACGGCGGTCCCGGGGGCGCGTTCGTCAGTGAGACCCGTCATTACTATGATGGTGATGCATTCGACGGACTACCACTGGGGCAGGTAGGCGACACGGGAAACTTGCATCGAACGGAGTCAATCATTTCGGCAGGCCCGACGCCACCACTCACCGACCGGTCCTTCGCCATCGGCGATCCCCGAACGCCGAACGAAAGTGTGAATACGCTCCGCCGGCAGGTCGACTCCTACGGCAATCCGATCGTGCTTCGTGATCCCAACGACAACGACCGGCGCATCGATTACGACCTGTCGCTGCATGCGTATCCAGTGACGGAAACCATTGTCGTCGGTGGCGGCCACCCGGATCTTGTCGTTTCCGCAACGT
>JAUXGE010000257.1 GCA_030622435.1 Planctomycetota bacterium | reverse complement strand
TCGGCAAGCTTGCTCCGTAGAGAACCGCCCTTCAAACTCCGGCAGCGTTCGAGGATAGTCTTCCATACCCCAACACACTACATGTTGGGGCAACCTCAGTCAAGGGGATACCCCCTTAACCGGAATTCGCCGCCGGGACGTCGCATTGCCCGAAGTCGAAGTCGGAATCCCCGCACCCCCACGCGACAATCGAGCCATCGACCTTCAAACCCAGGCTGTGCCCTCCACCGTGATATCCTCCCCCTGCTGCAATGCCGATGAAATCGGCATTCGGCGCCGGCACGTCGCACTGCCCCGAGTGGTTGGATCCCCACGCCACGACCGAGCCGTCGGCTCGAAGGCCGAGGCTGTGCCGATACCCCGCAGCGATAGCCGCGAAGTCCGTGTTCGGCTCCGGCACATCGCATTGCCCCGAGTAGTTGCGACCCCACGCTACGACCGAGCCGTCGGTCTTCAGGCCGAGGCTGTGGCCACCGTCTGCCGCGACCGCCATGAATTCGGCGTTGCGCGCCGGGATGTTGCATTGACCGTAGTCGTTCCTTCCCCACGTGACGATGGAACCATCGGCCTGCAAACCGAGACCGTGGTTCCTGCCTGCCGCGATCCCGACGAAGCTCGTGTTCGGTGGCGGCACATCGCATTGTCCATAAGCTCCGTAGCCCCACGCAATAATCGAGCCATCGCTCTTGAGCACCAGAGCATGCGTACCACCAGCGGTAACCGCTACAAAACCCGTGTCCGGCTCTGGAACGTCAGTTAGGATGGACGTGCTGTTTCCCCACACAACGATCGAGCCGTCGGTTCTTAGGCCAAGACTGTTTGTCTGGGATGCCGCGACTGCAATGAAGTCCGAGTTTGGCTCTGGAACCTCACATTGACCGTACTGGTTGTGTCCCCATGCGACGATCGAGCCGTCGGTCCTCAGGCCGAGACTGTGCTTCTCGCCTGCCGCGACTGTAATGAAGTCCCTATTTTGCCCTGGAACGTCACATTGACCGTAGTCGTTCTCTCCCCATGCGAGGATAGAGCCGTCACCCTTGAGCCCAAGGCTGTGCCGATATCCTGCAGCGATCGCCACGAAGTCCGCATTGGGAACAGGTACTTCACACTGGTCGTAATATGAGTTTCCCCACGGAACGATCGAGCCGTCGGCCTTCAACCCCAGACTATGAAACCCACCCGCCGCGACGGCCACGAACTCTGTGTTAGGCGCCGGTACATCACATTGTCCATAATGATCGAAACCCCACGCAGCAATAGAGCCATCGCTCCTAAGCCCGAGACTATGCTCTCCGCCCGCGGCAACCGCGACGAAGTCCGCACTCAAGTCCGCGCCGACGACCTGCATGCCCCAGCCTACAATCGACCCGTGACCATCCTGCGCCGAAACCGTGGCTGCAGCCGATAGGCTCAAGAGAAACCAAGCACACGCGTTCATTCCCCGATTCATACTCATGGCAGCCGTCCCAATCTGTTTAACCTGGATTTGCTGTCCATCGGACCAGTAATGATCATTGTACCAGAATCGCCCTCTCGACTACAAGCGCGGATAGCGAATTCCGCCCGGAGCCATCCATTCCAGAGTCCATTCGGCTTCAACCCACGTTTTTAGCTGCAAGGGACCGGTTTGTGCATGTTCGAGGGGCTTCTTCGACAGGCTGACTGAGGGCTCGGAAGGCGTCGTAGCGGGACCGTTCTCCGACGTTGGGACGGGACAGCCGGTGCCTATAACCATAACCGGCATTCGTTTGCCGGGGTGGTGTTGCGCTTCCAGCCCACTGGATCGAACCCGGCCTAGGATCCGGTCGATCTGAGCAGCTTCGAATCTGCCCAACTGTCCCAAGTCCGTCTGTCGTCGATGATCCGAACTCGTGCCGGCAGGCGAGGCTCGACGTAGTGGTAGCGTAGTGATTCATAAATGGTGCATGGTGGCATGATGCTGCTTCCGGGCATTTCAGCCACCCCCGAGCATTTCGCTCCCTCACGGTCGCGGTTCGGACGGCATTCCGTTCCCTTACGGTTGCGGTTCGGACAGTACTCCGCTCCCTCACGGTTGCGGGTCGGACGGCATTCCGCTCCCTTACGGTTGCGGTTCGGATAGGATGCTAACTGCGTGGATCGCTACACTGGAACGTTGGAGGCCTATGGTGCCAGGCTCACTCACCACCGAAAGGAGATGGCGGCGCCCCGTCGGTCAGGGGTGCTCGCAGCAGGTTTTCTCGGACCCTCCGCCCACCCAGAGCAACGCGCCGTTCGCAATTCAGTCCCGCGTCAGAAGTGACGAAGGGTTTACCATGATGGGGTCTGGGACTGGTCGCACGGAGACGGTCAATGTCCAGGAAGTCCGTGAACTCCTGGCGGAAATCGACCGTGTCTCCGGTGCTGAAGAAGATCGGTGGGCCAACAAACGGCGCACGGAAAGGCGTCGCATTCGGGTTCCCTGTACGGTTCGGTACCTGGCGACCGACGGCGAGACGGTTTGCGTTGTCGATGCGCACACACGCGACGTATCGTCTGAAGGCATCGGTCTCGTTTCAACAGAACACTTCGCCCGGAGTACGGGTGTGTGTGTCAAGATCGCGGTGGGAGAGGGGAAAAACCGGAAGCTCGCCGGCCGGGTCGTCTACTCACGGCTGATTCGTGAGGGGTGGTATCTTAGCGGTGTCAAGTTCCAGACACTTCGCTGCCCGAGGCTGGAATCGGACGAGGCCGAGGCCGGGCCATCCGGAAGTCCCGAGCCCAAGTCAGCCCCATCACCGAAAGCGACGAGCAGACCCAATCGCACGCCGCCCCATGCCAACGACGACCCTTCCACAGCACAGACGATGGAGCAGCCTAACCGGCTCAAGGGCAGCACCCGTGATCGCGCACTGCGCATGTTGGCGCTGACATCCAGCCTTAAACGCGACTCCCGTGACACCCTCAACAAGGTGATCCTGCTGTCAGCTTCGGAGGATCATGTCATACGCAATGCGACGATCCCGGCCCTGCTGCAAATAGGCGGACCGGAGGCAAGAGATGGGCTCGTGCGGTTGCTCGAAGACGTCAATCCGCAGATTCAGGTGGAAGCTGCGGAAGCATTGGGACAACTCAACGCCAGGGCCGCCATCGAGCCCTTGAAAAGGCTGCTGAAGCACCAACAGGCAGACATCGCCTTGCGCGTGGCCGCCGTGCTCGGTCGCATGGAGGATCGAAGCGGGATCAATGTTGTTCGCAGTCTTCTTGCAAAGGACAACCCCCGCACGCGTGACGCGGTCCGCACATTGGGCATCATCATCGGGCGCAAGTTCCGTCTCAACGAACAGGGCATCGCAGAAGCACGCCGGGAGCTGAAGAAACTCTGAGGGCCGGTCGAAGCAGTCGTTTCCGGTTGTCAAGGTGCAGCACCACGCGTTGTGGCGTCATACGGGCATTCCACCGCCCACAAGGGACGACGCTACAATATTCAACGGGCTGTCAACACTACAGCGCAAAGTCGTTTGTAGCGCAGGCTTCCAGCCTGCACGAACTGCGATTACGAAGCAGGCAAGATGCCTGCGCTACGAGTCTGTGACGACTTTGCGCTGTAGTGTTAAGAGAGCCCTTCATCTGGCAGGGCGGTTCATCTGCAAGCTCGCGCTGAACCTACACCGGTGGCGCGTGTTGCGAAGAGCTTCAAGACAATAAGGGAGCCGGTGGGGTGCGTGCGTCTATCCTCCGGTGATTTTCTGGTCCGGGACAATTCGTATGCGTCCCGGGCAGGGTCTGCTGCGCTTGTAGAGAACCTCGATGACTTTCGTCTTGCTTGAACCGGTCAAGCGGTACGTCGTCGCCACACGCTGATTCTGGTCGATAAACTGTTCCACGATGCTGTAGTGCGTCTCGGAGCCGTCGGCATTCAGCACTTCCAGATTGAAAACGAAGCTCTGCGTCTCGCTGTCCCATTGACCTTTCACGTTCCTAGGCCCGGAAGTTGACGCATTGTCGAGCCATACACCTTGGTACTCCTGCTCCACGTCGTTCCACGTCAATAACCCCATTGCCGAGTACTGCGACTTCTTCTCCCCACTCGTATATGCGCGCCGGATCGCGTGTTCATCGAGCACCCAAATAATATCCTCGTTCCCCGTCACCTTGGCCACTACCTCGCCCTTGGCGTCGAGATGCTTCTCGGTGAGCATCCATGGACCGACCAGGCGCTCGAGACGCGCCGTCTGGGCGTTGACGTACTCGCCGGCTTCCTCGTTTCCCGCGACGGCCAAGGTCGGGGCTGCGGCGCACAACCCGATCAGGATCGGAACGAACGCCCTGCCCCGGCCGAAAATCGGTGGTTGGAAAGGTGTCAGCATGAATTCGTTCCTCCAATCGAATACGAATCATTCTCGGAGTGCAGTACAACCATTATCGTCACTTGTGCTCTGTCGCCTGTGATTCGATGGATGCATCCCGGTTGTTGGTGCCATGCCCAAGCCCGCCCCGAGGGACACAACAAGCCAGGAGACCGTCGAGGCAGGCGCGGGCATGGCACCCATCAATCGAGTAGTCACGAGGCACCAGTCTATTGTACGCCTGAATGAAGCCGTTCGATCGCGCCGGGTTGCTACCGGGTCAACGAGGCGTGCATCCCCGAATGGGCGGCGGACCCGACGAGGATGGCATGGGCTACCAGTGACGTAACACGGGCAAGCTGCATCTCAAGCTTGCGAACAGGCACTTGCAGCCCAAGCGCGCGTCGGCACGGGGCATGGATCGCACTTTCCGCTTGCCCATGCCACCCGAAACGGGATGTACCCGTCAACGAGTTCTGTCGCTTACCTGTTCGCCAGAGCCCTCGCCTTCTCCAGAATGTGTGCCGGTCCGACTCCAACGTGCCCGAAGACGTCTCGAGCGGTCTTGCCCGATTTGGGAATCCGTCCAACCGTGATCCCGTGTACCCGAACGTCGCCCGCCTCCGCCGCGGCTTCGGCCAGCTCCGCATGCAGCCCTCCGATGTAGTTGTCCTCTACGGTCAGAATGACCCCGCCCGCTGCCCGGGCATTATCGAGGATGGGAGCCGGGTCGAGCGGGAACGTGTAGGCGTCGAACACGCCGGCTTGGATTCCGTCTAGAGCGAGCTTCTCGGCCACCTCCAACACCTCGTGTAGCATGACGCCGCAACTGACGAAGGTCAGGTGCTTACCCCGGCGAAGCTGCTTGCAGCCCCGAAGCTCGAACCGTTCGTCGAACGGGTAGATGAACCTCACCGCCGGCCGATGCGTCCGCATGTAGCACAAGCCGTCAACGTTCGCCATCAGCTCGGTGCAGCGATACGCGGCGATCGCATCCGATGGCTGGAAGACGTGGCAGGCGATCCCGCCGGTTCCGGTGTTCGCCCGCGTCATGCTGCGGAAATAGGCTACGTCGGCCAGTGACATCTGGGACGGGCCGTCGGCCCCGAGCGATACTCCCGCATGAGAACCGACGACCTTGACGTTGGCGCGAGATATACTCGCCATGTCGATCTGATCCATCGCCCGTGCGATGAACTTGGCGAAACTGCTGGCGAACGGGATCCTGCCGGCCGCCGCCAGCCCCGCCGCCACAGTGATCATGTTCTGCTCGGCGATCTTGCACTCGAAGAAACGATCTTCGTGGTGCTTGGCGAAGAACTCGGCAAACGTCGAATTACTGACATCGCCGTCAACGCTCACGATCCGCGGGTCCGCATCACCCAGCGCCACCAGTGCGGCACCGTACGCCACGCGCGTTGCCAGCTTCTTCTTCTCCAGCGCCGACTCGAGGCCCACACGCCCCAGCGCCCCCTCGAACGCCCCGATCCGGATAGCACCCCCGGCTTCCCGGCGCGGCAGGTCCGGCGGCCTTGCCGGGACCATGTCGCCGCTCGGAACTGCACCGAGCCGCTGCCCCGTGGCATCGAGTTCGCTGCAGGCTTCAGCCAGGTTGTCCGGTGGGATGGGTTTGCCGTGGTAGTTCTTGGCCTGAATCGAGTCGATTCCCCACCCCTTGACGGTACGTGCGACTACTGCGACAGGTCGATCGCCCTTTCCAATCTGCTCGAACGCCGCGGACAGTTCTTCGGGGTTGTGACCGTCAACATCAACCACGCGCCATCCGAACGCCGTTGCCTTTGCGGCGATCGACTCTGGATATTGTTGTGGGCTGACCGGTGCCGCTTGACCGTGCCGGTTACAACTGAAGATTAGGCCAACGTTGGTCAACCCGTGATCAACGATGAAGTCGGCTGCCTCCCACACTTGCCCCTCGCGCGACTCGCCGTCGCCGGCGATCACGAAAATCCGTTTGTCGATGCCGTCGAGGCGTGCCGCCAGCGCGAGACCGGCGCCGACGGAAAGCCCCTGTCCCAGCGAGCCCGTTGCCGCATCGAAGAACGGGAAGCCCTCGGCCGGGTTGGGATGACCGTCCAACACACTCGAAAGCTCCCGGAGCGCAGAGAGATCACCCACAGTCAAAGCCCGTGCATGGTCGCGGTCGATACCCACGGTCCCGCCGAGGTCGGCATAGGCCGCATAGACGATAGGTACGGCGTGTCCTATCGAGAGCACGAGCCGGTCGTTTGCCGGATTCCATGGATCGGCCGGGTCGTAGCGCATCTGCCGGTACATCAGCTCGGCGATGATGTGCGACAACGCCAGGGCCGTGGACGGATGTCCCGAGCCGGCTTCGGTTGTCATGCGCACGGCATGTTTGCCGAGTTCGACGGCCTTGGCGTGGATGGCTTGGGTTATAGACACGGATGTCTCCTGATCGGTAGGCGTCTTCAGTCGAGTCATGGGCAGCTCCGCGCAGAGGGTAGGTGAAACTCCGCGGGCAGACTAGCGTTGGGACCGGCGCGTTTCAAGGCCCGAATGAATGGAGCGACACGTGCAGACGACAGTACCCTGTGAGTATCCTTCAACTCACAGCGCGTTCCGGGCGATCCGGACGTG
>JAUXGE010000108.1 GCA_030622435.1 Planctomycetota bacterium | reverse complement strand
GCTGCTGGAGACGCCGACAGCTATTGTCATCCTTGCGTCAGGAGCTTTGGTCGTCACGAATGCGGACACTGACACGCTATCGTTCTTCTACCCCTTGTCGGCCGCTGATGGAGACGTAGCACCGGCCCGTAACACGACCTGGGGCCTGGATTCGCCGCGAAGCGTGGCGTACAACGAGGCGGACAAGCTGATCTTCGTGTCCAACATAGGTTCCGCAAATGAGATTCTCGTGTTTGAGCCGCCAAGTGTTGATCCGAGCCTGGGCTTTGTTGCCGACGGCTTGGGCTCGGCTATTTCATCCTTGGTTGAAGCCGCGCCGGTTTCGATCGTACTCTGAAAGGCTTGGCTGCCGTGAGCATTCCCAACAACCAGAATAGAACCAATCGTATCCGTTTCACAGTGCTGGTTTTCTCTGTGTTGGCTCTGAGTCCAGGCTGCGCCAGCCTGGGGCCAACCAGGCTTCCGGGTGACCACTTCAACTACAACAAGTCACTCGCGCGGTCTTCGAATGAACAATTACTGCTCAATATCGTGCGACTTCGATATGGAGAACCGTTGCACTGGCTCGAAGTCAGCTCGATGTTGAGCCAGTACTCATTCGAGGCCAGCGTCAATGCGAACGCATGGTGGAACAATCTGGACGTCTGGAACAGCCCCGCCCTTCGCGCGGTCTTTGGCGTCGACGGTGACCCCAGCGAGCAAACCGGCGTGGACGGAGGTGTTTCTTACTCGGATCGACCGACCATTTCCTATGCGCCGGTGCAGGGGGAGGCTTTCGCACGCCGCCTGCTCAGCCCGATTCCCAACTCGGTCGTCTTCTTCTTCATTCAAGCCGGATGGCCAATCGATGAGGTGTTGCAACTCTGCGTTGATCGAATGAACGGCCTTCCCAACGAACTTTCAACCTCACCATCCACTGCACAGGAAACAGGCGAAGCGACGCAGTTTGAACAGGCGCTCGATCTTCTTCGGGCCGTGCAGGACGCCGGGCACATACAAGGTGCGATCGAGAGATCCCCGGATACCGATGGACTTGTCTTGGTTCTGGACCCCGTGGCACGCGGTGAGTATGCAGACCAGTTGAGAGCGATGCTAGGAATCGACAGGACCGCCAACCGAATCCGGCTGACCCCCCGTGGGCATGCGGTGGAGCCGGACGAGCTGGCGATACAGACACGATCGCTGCTTGGGACTCTGCAGATACTGGCTCGATATGTCGAAGTCCCTGAGGAACATGCGCACAGCAAGATGATCCTGGAGTGGCATGACTCCGGCAGAGCGCAAGAATGGCTGTCCATTCAAAGCAGCTCGACACCGAGGCCGGATGCCTTTGTCCAGATTCGCCACAAGAGACACTGGTTCTACATCGCTGATTCGGACGTGCAATCCAAGCGTACTTTCGCCCTGCTCACCTACTTGTACTCTCTACAAGCAAGCGACATGACGGGTAGGGGGCCACTGTTGACCGTACCGGTGAGTCGTTGACCGCTAGAGGCAACGATCGCCGACCGGAGAATAATAACGCAAAGGCACGGTGCGGAGGATTCCCATGCGTGAAATCGTAATTGAACCTGTCTACATGCTGACCATTGCGATCATGGTGCTTTGGGTTGGCGCGTTTCTCGTGCGTAACCTCGCGTTCTTGAGTAGGTACAACATCCCTACGTCGGTTGCCGGCGGCATACTTTGTAGCGTGGTCGTCGCCGTCATCTACTACACGGCAGACGTCAGATTGAAGTTTGATCTTGGCCTCCGCGATACGCTCTTGTTGGCATTCTTCAGCACGATCGGGCTCTCGGCCCGTCTTCGCTTGTTGCTTGAAGGTGGCAAGCTGCTCGTAGTCCTGCTGATTGCCGCTGTCGCGTTCCTCATTCTGCAGGACTTAGGCGGCATACTCGTGGCGAAGCTGTTCGGAGCACACCCGGCTTATGGGCTCATGGCAGGGAGCATTTCCTTTGCCGGTGGGCATGGCACATCGACCACTTGGGGTACCCTGGTAGAGGAGCATGGGCTGGAGGGGGCGACCGCTCTGGGGTTGGCCTGTGCAACCATCGGACTCATCGCGGGAGGGATGATTGGAGGCCCTATCGCCCGGAACTTGGTCACTCGCCACGGGCTCCAGGGCGACCGTGCAGCTGAGGCACATACGACTAGTCCGGAAACCACGGAGAAGGCAGGCCCGATCAGCCTCGACGGCGTGCTCGACGCCCTTTGGTTACTTGCAGTGTGTGTTGGCGTGGGTCGTATCGGCCATGGCTGGCTTGAACAAGCCGGCGTTACGCTCCCCGGGTTTCTTCCTTGCATGTTCGTTGGAATTGTGTTGACGAATCTGATGGACATTCTGAAGGTCAAGACGAGTGTGTCCTCTATCGGCCTTTGCAGCGACGTCAGCCTTCAGCTGTTCCTGGCGATGAGCTTGATGAGCATGGAGTTGTGGACGCTCGCCACAGCGGTTGGACCCATTATGGTTGTTCTTGTCGTGCAAGTTGTGATAATGGCAGTGTTTGCGAGATTTGTGATCTTTCGAATCGCCGGAAAAACCTACGACGCCGCGGTGATCTCGGCCGGGTTCGCGGGCCTTGGACTCGGAGCTACGCCCGTCGGTATTGCGAACATGCGTGCGGTTACCAGCAAGTTCGGACCATCGCCAACGGCGTTCCTCGTCGTGCCGCTAATCGGTGCGTTCTTTCTCGATATTGCCAATGCGCTCATCATACAGGGGTTTCTTTCGCTGCCGTTCTTCCGCTGGGTCGGGTGACACATGGAGTCAAGATCATGGACCGCATAACCGCCACGTTCCTATTCTCACTGGTCCTGTTCGGCATTCCTTTCGCGCAACCGGCAGCTGAAGCCGATCGACCGTTGAATGTGGGGTGTGTGGACGCCAGAGATGGAGACTGAAGAAGTGATGACTTCGCTGACCAAGATTCCGAGAGCCCGTTTGCCACGGATCGGGTGTCCCGGGCTATGCAGACTAGTTGCCGTCATAGTCCTGGCTCCGATTCACGCGTGCCAGGCTCCGGGAGCTGTGATTTCCTCAGCATCCGACGGGCCCGCCCAATCCGTGGCAGCCATTTTCGAGCGTGTCCGATCGTCCGTAGTCACGGTGCAGACCCTTTCGCGCGGTACGCCCGCGCTGACCGTTGGTACCCCCACAGCGTCGCTCGGAGTCGGCTCAGGCGTGGTCATCTCCAAGGACGGCAAGATCATGACAGCCGCGCACGTAGTGCACACGGCCGACGCGGTCGAAGTCGTGTTTATCGACGGCACCCGTGCTCCCGCGAGGGTCGTCTCTTCGGACCCGCTGGCCGACGTGGCACTCCTACGGCTTGTGGGATCTCTGCCAGATAGCGTCACACCGGCCGTGCTCGGCGACTCCGATACGCTCAGAGTCGGGGACAGGCTGCTGGTGGTTGGAGCCCCGTTCGGCGCCACCCACACGTTGACGGTGGGGCATCTGAGCGCCCGGCGTACCGTGTCCAAGGAGCTCTATGGGCTGGTCGAAATGGAGTTGCTTCAGACCGATGCCGCAATCAATACCGGGAATTCCGGTGGCCCCATGTTCGATTCCCAGTGCCAAGTTGTCGGCATTGTCAGCCATATCCTCTCCAAGTCCGGTGGGAGCGAAGGGCTCGGGTTTGCGGTTTCGTCCGCAGTCGCGCGCCGGCTTCTTCTTGAGCAGCCTCCTATTTGGGGAGGACTTTCCGGCGCCGTGATCCATGACGACCTCGCCCATGCGCTCAACACACCGGATGGCCAATCGGGATACCTCGTGCAGCGCGTGGCACGCCGGTCGCTCGCTGCGCAGCTCGGGCTAAAGGGAGGACGTGTTCCGGCCAACATCGGCGGTCGGGACATCGTTTTGGGTGGGGACATCATTCTGTCGGTGGAGGGCATCCGTATGGGCGCACCAGATGCGCTCCAGAAAGTCCGCGCGCACTTTCTTGGGTTGCCATCTGGAAGCCCGTTCGAAGTCCGCATCCTGCGCGGTGGGCGGATCTTGGAGCTTACTGGATATCTGCCGACATCGGAGTGAGGAACGTCAAGCTAACGGATATACCGCCGAGCGCGCGGGTCCACGAGAGCCGGCCCAAAATGTCGAGGGCTGCCGAATCCGCCTTGTGAAGAACGTTCCAAGCGACGCGTAGCCGCGCCCTATCCACGCTGGAACGCGCGACCTGCTCATCTGACACCAGACGCAGCAGGCTACGCTCGAAGATACGCTTTGTTGTGAAGAGCAGCAAGGTCTCAGGCTGCAACGCGATAGTAATGGCGGAGCAATCCGCCGAGGAATCGCTGGCACTGGATGGAACCGACCTCCTGCGAAGACTCGAACACGCATTCCGCTGGCGGTTCCGTTGCGGCAGCGGGTAACGTGCGATTGCCAAGCCCTTGGTGTGGGCGATGTTCGTTGAAGAAGCGAACGTATTGTTGGCCAATGTGGTTCAGATGGCCCAGTCCGAAACACATGAAGTAGTTCAGGCTCTCTCTTTTTAGTCCGCCAATCCAGGCTTCAGCGTAAGCGTTCGCGTCAGGGGCCAGGAGGGGCGTTCGCAGGCAGCGCGTACCGGCATTCTTGAACAGTCGGCGGAAGCCGGCCGAGAACTTCGTGTCGCGATCGTGGATGAGGAACCGAGCGTGAATCTGATTGTCCTCAAGCCACATCATCATATTCCGCCCTTGCTGCTGGACCCATCGCTCATTGGGGTGATACGTGGGCGGACTGAGAAACACCTTGCGCGTGCCGATATGAATGAAGGCGAGACAGTAGGCGACCCGGATTCCGAAGGGGGTGATCACGTTCTTCGTGAAGAAATCGCAGGCGATGAGCGTGTCGACATGAAGCCGGATGAACTTCCTCCACGTTGTTTCGTCGGCTTTCCCTCGACGGGTGGGGGAGGGAGTAAGTCCTTCTTCCTTCAGGATCCGACGGACCGAGGATCGGCCGAGCTTGAGCCGAAGCTTCCGCAGCTCGCCGACGATGCGGCGATAGCCCCAGCCCGCGTTCTCCTTGGCCAGGCGGATCACAACTTCGCGCATGTTGCGGGCGATCTTCGATCGGCCAACACGTTTTAGTTCCCGCCCTTCCCTCAGCTCGGTGACCCAGCGACAATACGTCCGCGGCGTGACGATGCCGATCACGTCGTCAACATCGTGGTCGAGTTCTTGGCCGATTGCCAGTAGCCGGGCGCGGTCATCCGGGCTGGGAATGACTCGGTTGCCGCCGAGCTTTCGGCGGAGGATCTCGACCTGGGCTTTGAGGAAGCGGATCCGGGCATCCCGGCGCGCGGCGCCCGCTTCAAAGAGGAGGTGCAGAGCGACGTAGAACCAGCGGACCATAATTCCTGAATCCTGAAAAAGAACCGGCGAAAACACGGTAATGAGAGCCGTCCGACATTTTGGACCCTTGCTCAAACCACGGCAACCGGCAATCGGACTGATCCGTCTCGCCGAGGCCGCCGTTGGTTGATCTCAGAATCGCGTCCGCCTGGGCGCGTGCAGGGCTCCCAACCCTGTCCAAGTCGTGGTTGACGCCGTCGAGAGGCGTGACCAAAATGAGGCCCAAAATGGTGCTCTACATGTTTAACATGTTGCACATGTGGAGTTGGGAAAACGACACGCAACCTCTTGAAAACGCTGTAGGTTAAGTGCTGACAAGGACTTAGGTCCACATCAGCTCGTAAGGCTCATAACCCGGAGGGTCTCCTCCTGAATCATGGGGTTCTCCATCTGTCGGCCGCAGATGGCGGGACCACCATGCCTGAACTGGCCCGGTGGGTTCAGGTGCGTGACGTTGTGCGGGGGTCTACTTCGTTGGGCCTCCAAGCAAAGGGCCACAGGTTCGTTGGAGTGGGGCACCCGGTGGCAGACAGCCCTTCAACGTTGGCTCGGAGGTCTTGGCTGGGCGTTTGTGCGATGGGCAGGTGGATGATCAGATGTTCCCCCAAACAATAGGAGCGCCGAACCAAGGCCACTCCCGAACCCCCGCCAACCGAGTGTATCCGGGGACTCCGGCACCAGCTCAGCTTCTCAGCCTTGGAACCCGCGGCGTCCCCGCTGCTGGGCCGTCTCATCGTCGACATGCTCCTGCCACCCGCAACGAGCGCCGTCGCGAACGTCAAAGCGCGTGATGTACGGTTTGATGTCCAACAGCGGCGTACCGTCGAGAACGTCGATATCCTCCAAGTGCAGAATCCGCCCCTCTCGGCGTACCAATCGAACGAGGCTGAGCCCAATCGGATTCGGCCGGCATGGCGCGCGCGTCGCGAAGACCCCGTGCGGCACGTCCTCAAGGAACGGTTTGACGGTCAGGCGCTGCTCGCCGGCCTGGTGGAACACATAGATGAGCCACAGATGGGAGAAGCCGTCCAGATCGACCAGCCCCTCATCGTACTCATCTTGCAGTTCCGCCGTCCCGCGGATATTCGCGGCGAATACGGGCTGAATGGGCGTCTTCTCGGCCACCATGTGCGGGCTCCGAATGACGCCAATCGGACGGAGGGTGATCGGGGTCTGTGATGCGTTGGTCGTCTGCATTGTCTGCCTCTCCATCGCGTGACGTTAAACGGCCATGCCCTTTACTTCTTGCGTTCCTTGCCCGGCCTTGGTCCGCCGCGTTTTGGCGCGTCACCGGCGGACGGCGTTCCCCGCCAGGGTTCGCCAGCCAACCGACTGATGAGGCTCTCGCGCACGAGCGTCGCGGCCACCTTGACGTCATAGCCGATACCCGTTGCCAGAAGCGGTCGGATATCGTCCAGGAACGCCGAGTCGGCCTCCTTCTCGAACAAGTTACGCTCAAACTCGGCGCGCGAGATAGTCCGTTTCTCGTGCGTCATGTATGCGGAAAAGCACGCCACCACCTGGTCGGGGTCCAGCAAGCCACGGCTCAGACCCAGCCACAGATCGAAGAGATCGCGTCCTTTGCGACGCTGGTAGAGGGCTCGCAGCTTCGTGCCCATCAGTTCGTCCAGCTGGTACGTGGTTACGCTGGCCTCGCCGGTGAACCACGGGTTCGCCACCGCGAGTGGGTGACGGTGGTAGTCCAGAACCACAAAGTGCTCGCGCGTGTTGATTTCGATTTTCAGGCGTAACGGGCGGACCGGCGGCACCTCCGATTCGAAACGATAGACCAGCGTCACACTGGCTTCGCTGCTTGACCGCTTGGGCCGCCCGAGCCAGGGATCCAGTCGACGGCGTAGAGCGTTCAACACGCCGCCTATGGCACCAGGCTCTGCTTGCACCAGGTCGATGTCCTCCGAGTATCGACTGGGGGGATGGATGAACAGCTTGTTCAGGGCCGTCCCGCCCCGAAGGGCGAGTGAACCCCTCAATTCGGGGTCGGTGAATATCTCAACGGTCGCACGTGAGAGCACGAGATCCTGTTCAACCTGAGCGTCATCGGCCCAGGGTGCGGTCGCGCGCCATGCGGTAATATGTGCTTGTGGAATCATGTTTCGATCTCGATTGGCTCAGCGATGGACACATGCCATCTACGATCCTCCGCCGCACATGCAGCGGTTCGCCCCGGTCGAAGGGATACGACACGAGGAGATTGCCGCTCAAGCCAATCATGAAGGACCTTCGCCTGCGGTCGCCCCCGCACCTTTTCGAGCATGTAACCCAGGCGCTGCGCGTTGGGAACGTCCCTACCCGCGCGCACAACCTTGAGCAACCGCTTCGCGTCCAGCAGCGGAACCAAATCCACCAGGATGGTCGCGACGTTGTCTATCTGGCCTGCCACTCTCGCGAAGCGCACCAGGTCAACGGCCGTCGCCTCCGGAGTGGAAACGCGTATCATGCCCGTGGGCGTTTTCACGCTCTGCACCGCGGTGTCCAAAGTGCGCTTGTTGACAAAGAACCGAATCCTCGCGCGACCGACGTGCAGAGGTCTGACCGGCCGATCGGTGAGGACCTGGAACTCCTGAGGCTGCTGGTGGGACGCCCCATGGATGCCGGCCGCACTGAGCAATCCGACATAGTAGGGCCGCTCCATCGCCTGCATCAGGTTGTCGATGAACCAGGACGGGGGCGGAGCGCCGGCATGGAGGTACTCGAGCGGCACGACCACGTAGAAGTAGCTCTTGACCTTCGCCACGCGTCGGCGTCGAGCGAGTCGTTGGAGGGCTTTCTTGACAGCCTCGGCCGAGAGGCCGCTGCCGCTGATCGCCTCGGCCCGGAGGAACGTGTACCTCCCCCGCGCTTGCAGCGAATCGACCCAAGATTCTACGGTCGGTGCCGACATCGTCGCCTCGACATAACGTTTGCACAAAAGGGCTAATTATATCCCTTTCTGCAAACAAGAATACCACACGACCCCGCCCTTGTCAAGCGGCTTCTGCAGCTCAATGGTCGTCCCTGAAAAACCGTGCCGTGGCCCAGCGGACGCGGCGCCGGCCGATTGTGCTGGCTGACTGGGGACGCGCGGGGCAAGCTCACGCTGACCATCAGCGGCGGAGGCATGGTGAAAGAGAAACTCCTCGGCATGCTCGACCGCCTACGCCCGGCGGCGTGATGCAAATCGATCGGATTTATGCAACGTTGGGGTTCACTCTTGAATCGGCCAGTTGCGGAACGCCCGAATCAGCTAAAAAAAACGCGCGACTCAGTGAGCCGCGCGCGATGTTCTCGATATCGAAGGAGCCTGACTACCTGCGGCCGCGACGCAACACAGCCACCGCACCGAGTGCGAGCAGCGTAAGTGTCATGGGCTCGGGAACGGCCACACCACGCAGAGTCAACTGGCTAAAGCTGCCACCCTCCCCTTGCTCAAAGTCGTCGATCACGACCGCGATCCATGGGTCAGTACCCACCGGCATACCAGCGTAGTCCGTGAAGAGACCAGGTCCCGTTGGATCGTAGATCGTTGTGGGATATTCCTCGATCTGAGCATTCGACAGGGGCACGGCCGAGTCCGGGAAGTCGCTGAACAGGACGCGTGCATCCGCCAACCCGAAGCCGTCGCCGGAGTCATCAATGACTTCGATGCCACCCGCAGTAGCATGCGGGTCAAGCAGGAAGACATTAAGATCCCCAGGAGCCCCGTGCGTGAGCCCGGTAATCTCGAACTCGAGATAATCGATCGAGTCGTAGCCGGGGTCAGGCGCAAGCGTCAGATCAAGCTCGTACCAGCTGACGGTGAAATCACCAATCACGGTCGATCCGCCCGCCGGATTCGTGTACGTGAACTCGAAGTTGAAATCGGCGTCTGCCGGTCGGTCAGCGGCGAAAGCCGTCCCGGCACATAACACCAAGGCCAAGGATAATGCTAGTGTTAGCCCTGTTCTCATCCTTTCCGTCCTCCATATTGCGCGGGGTTAATCGACTATCCCCAACGACCAGAGTCCATATGGTGGATGAACCCCCAAGCACGCCTCGAAAGAGACGCAGCCAATCTTCACCAATGCTCTGTCGCAGTATAGACGAAGCTACGAGCCACTTCAACGTCAAACCAAAGATAAAAAACACGCGATCTCGAAAAATCTGCCAGCAGGCTTTCAGGCCGGCCTGACCGTCCGATTCTATCGAGATTCTCGAAACTCCGACGGCAGCAAGAAGTTATCGGACGCTTCATCCACTCCTTGCCGCCGGCGAACACCCTCAGGCTACTGCATCGCTTATCGGCCCTGGGGCGGCACAACCGCATGTTATCACTGACGACCGGCTACCTCGCCACGCCGACCGAAATACACCTTGGCACCGGCCAGGAGCAACAACGCAAGGATCGCCAAGCCCCATTGTGAGGCTATCGGGATGCCGCCCGGGCATTTGCAGTCGGACGTGCACTCGCCGGGGCACTCAGAATCGTCGTTTCCGTCGCATTGCTCCCAGGCTTGACGGATCCCGTCGCCGCACACCGGCAGCGTGCAAGCGTTCGAACAGCTGTCGTTGTCGATCGTGTTGCCGTCGTCGCACTCCTCGCCGGTCTGGAGGATGCCGTCCCCGCACCCCGGCAGCGTGCACGCGTTCGTGCAGCCATCGTTGTTGATCGTGTTGCCGTCGTCGCATTGCTCACCGGCATCGACGATCCCATCACCGCAATAGGGCAGCATGCAATCGGCCTGGCAGCCGTCACCGTTGATGTTGTTCCCGTCGTCGCACTCCTCCCCCGCCTGGAGGATACCATCACCGCACTCCGGGAAGGCACATGCATTCGTGCAACCGTCGTTGTCGATCAGGTTGCCGTCATCGCACTCCTCGCCCGGATCGACGATGTTGTCGCCGCAATACGGGTTCATGCAGTTGCTCTGGCAACCGTCGCCGTCCAGCGGGTTGCCGTCGTCGCACTCCTCACCGGGATCGACGATGCCGTCACCGCAGAACGGGTTCATACAGTTGCCCTGGCAGCCGTCACCATCGATGTTGTTGCCGTCGTCGCACTCCTCACCGGGATCAACGATGCCGTCACCGCAATATGGTAGCGTGCAGTCGGCCTGACAACCGTCCCCGTCGATATTGTTGCCGTCGTCGCAAGCCTCCCCCTGATCCAAGATGCCGTCGCCGCAGTAGGGCAGCATACAGTTGCCCTGACAACCGTCGCCATCGACATGGTTTCCGTCGTCGCACTCCTCGCCCGGATCGAGGATCGCGTCGCCGCAGATGGGAGCAGCACAGTTACCCTGGCAACCATCACCGTCGATGTTGTTGCCGTCGTCACATTCTTCGCCGGTATCGACCACCGCGTCGCCGCATTCCGGCAGCATACAATCCGTTCGGCACGCATCGGGCGTGGTGTCCGAATTCCCGGCACCGTCGTCACACTCCTCGCCGGGATCCAGGACGCCGTTGCCACAAACCTCCAGCAAACAAACAGCCGAGCAGCCGTCGCCGCCGGCGGTGTTGCCGTCGTCGCACTCCTCGTCGGTCTGGAGGATGCCGTCCCCGCACTCCGGAAGCGCGCATTCGTTCGTGCAATCGTCGTCGTTGACACTGTTGCCGTCGTCACACTCCTCCCCAGGGTCGAGGATGCCGTTACCACATATCTCACTCAGGCAACTCGGTGAACAACCATCACCGGCAACATGGTTTCCGTCGTCGCACTGCTCACCGGGATCGACGATCCCGTCGCCGCAGTACGGGTCCATGCAATCAGCCTGGCAGCCGTCCCCGTCGACGTTGTTGCCGTCGTCGCACTCCTCACCCGGATCGACGATCCCGTCACCGCAGTACGGATTGGTACAGTCGGCCTGGCAGCCGTCTCCGTCGATGTTGTTGCCATCGTCGCACTCCTCGCCGGCATCGACGATCCCATCGCCGCAGTAAGGAGTCATGCAGTTGCCCTGGCAGCCGTCACCATCGATGTTGTTCCCGTCGTCGCACTGCTCACCGGCGTCGACGATGCCGTCTCCGCAATACGGATTCATGCAGTTGCCCTGGCAGCCGTCGCCGTCGATGTTGTTCCCATCGTCGCACTGCTCGCCCGGATCGACGATCCCGTCGCCGCAGTAGGGAGTCATGCAATTGGCCTGGCAGCCGTCACCGTCGATGTTGTTGCCGTCGTCGCACTGCTCACCGGCGTCGACGATCCCGTCCCCGCAGTAGGGATTCATGCAATTTGCCTGGCAACCGTCGCCGTCGATGTTGTTGCCGTCGTCGCACTCCTCTCCGGGGTCGAGTATCCCATTCCCGCATGTCTCGAGCAGGCATGTGGCTGAGCAGCCGTCGCCAGCAGTGTTGTTGCCGTCGTCGCACTCTTCGCCCGCCTGGATGATCCCGTCGCCGCAGGCCGCGAGCGTGCATGAGTTCGTACAAGCGTCATTATTGACAGCGTTTCCGTCGTCGCACTCCTCACCTGGATCGATGATCCCGTCCCCGCAGTAGGGATTCATGCAGTTGCCCTGGCAGCCGTCGCCGTCGATGTTGTTGCCGTCGTCGCACTGCTCACCGGAATCGAGGATCCCGTCACCGCAGTACGGCAGCGAGCAGTCGGCTTGGCAGCCGTCACCGTCGATGTTGTTTCCGTCGTCACACCCCTCACCCGGATCGATGATGCCGTCGCCGCAGTAGGGATTCATGCAGTTGGCCTGGCAGCCGTCACCGTCGATGTTATTCCCGTCGTCGCACTCCTCACCGGCGTCGACGATCCCGTCGCCGCACACCGGGTTCATGCAGTTGGCCTGGCAGCCGTCACCGCTGATGTTGTTCCCGTCGTCGCACTCCTCACCGGCATCGACGATCCCATCGCCGCAGTAAGGGTTCGTGCAGTCGGCTTGGCAGCCGTCACCGTCGATGGTGTTCCCGTCGTCGCACTCCTCACCGGCGTCGACAATCCCGTCACCGCAGACCGGGATCATGCAGTTGCCCTGGC
>JAUXGE010000229.1 GCA_030622435.1 Planctomycetota bacterium | reverse complement strand
CGCGTGGTTGGTATGATGTCAAGCCTGTGAAGCCGATAATGGTCCTTGACTGTAGTGGTAGAAGGGCCATAATCGTTGACATGTCGAGTTAGGTGCGCGCGATGATGGATCATCGAATCTTGAATCGGCGCGATTATGCCGATCGAACGTACGTTCGGTTTTCTGGAGGCTCGGTGAGCCTCTTTCGCGCGCAGAGTCGCCTCGGTGGGTTTTGCCAACGTTCGGAGGATACCGTCATGAGTCTGTTCCCCGCCCGCAACGCTGAGTCGTTCGATTTCAAGGAGGTCATGTACGAGAAGCGCGACCGGGTCGCCCGGGTCACGATCAATCGACCTCATAATTACAACGCTTACAGCACACCCGCGCTGCAAGAGCTTGCGGCTGCGTTTGAGGACGCGTCGTGGGATGACAGTGTGGCCGTCGTCGTTTACACCGGTACGGGGGACCGGGCGTTCTGCACGGGTGGCGACGTCAAAGAATACCAGGAGTCGTACACTCAGAAGCCTCGCGACTATTGGAAGTACATGTGTTGCTTCAAGGCGTACATCGAGTCGATGGTGAACTGCGCCAAGCCCGTTATAGTGCGGTTGAACGGGATGGCTGTCGGTGGTGGTAACGAGAGCCAGCTTGCTTGCGACCTCGGTGTGATGGGCGAGCACACGTTCATCGCGCAGGTGGGGACGGGAGTCGGCTCGGTGGCTTGCGGGGGGTCGACACAATGGCTCCCGATGCACGTGGGCGATCGGAAGGCTCGTGGAATCCTCTTCCTGAATCAACGCTACCCGGCTTACACATCGCTTTCGATGGGGTTGGTCAACGCCGTGGTGCCGACGGTCAAGGGGCCTGACGGGGAGTTCGTGACACGGTTTGCCGCCGGGCGGACTTACCTGGCCGATTGGAACACGGATCCCTGGGACAATCCGTTCGAGAATCGCGTGACACCGAAAGAGGTGTCGATGGCGCAGAAGGGCAAGGACGGTTATTCGATCGACCTGAGTCGGCTTGACGAGGTCGTGGACGATCTTTGCGATCAGATCGTCAACAAGTTCTTCGAGTGTACGCGGTACACCAAGGCCCAGGTGAACTTCTGGAAGGAGCTGTCCTGGCATTCGACGGCGGGGCACGCGCGGGACTGGCTGTCGACGCATTACACGAGCCTCGAGCCGTATGAGGGCATGACGGCGTTTGTCGAGAAGCGGAAGGTGGATTTTGCGGGGATGCGGGACCGTGCAGCCGACCCGAACGGGTCGAGCGAGTTTCTGTGGGGTCCGTACGCTCAGGCCTGCCCGAAGTGCGAGGCCAAGGGCATTCCCGCGTTCTTCGAGTATTGCGGCAAGTGTGGTGCGAAGCTGGGATGATTCGAGGTTGGGAGCGTGAGACATGGTTATGACATTGCAGGACAAGAGCGCGATCGTGACGGGCGGCAGTCTGGGCATCGGAGCTTCGATTGCGCGGGAGTTGGGTCGGCAAGGCGCGAACGTGGCCATCAACTACCGCAAGCACGACACGGAAGCTAAGCAGGTGGTTGCGGACATCGAGGCCATGGGTCGCAAGGGCCTCGCGATCAAGGCGGATGTGGCGAACTTCGCCGATGCCGAGCGGATGGTCGGTGAGGTGAAGGAGAAGTTCGGCGGGCTCGACATTCTGGTGAACAACGCCGGAATCAATCGCGACAGCGTCATCTGGAAGATGACGGAAGAGCAATGGGACCAGGTCATCGACATCAACCTGAAGGGCTATTTCAACTACATCCGTGCTGCGGTTGATATCTTCCGCGAGCAGAAGTCGGGCAAGATAGTAAATGTGACGTCCATCAACGGGCTCCGGGGCAAGTTCGGTCAGACGAACTATTCGGCATCGAAGGCGGGCATCATCGGTCTGACGAAAGCGTTGGCTCGTGAGTTGGGTCGGTCGAGCGTTAATGTCAACGCGGTGGCACCCGGTTTGATCGAGACCGACATGATGAAGGATGCGCCGGAGAAAGTTATCGAGGCTGCTCTGGCTGAGATCGTGCTCGGTCGGCTGGGCCAGCCGGATGAGGTGGCGAGCGTCGTGGCTTTCTTGTGCAGCGATGCGGCCAGGCACGTGACGGGTGAGGTAATTCGTGTCGACGGGGGGCAGTACATTTAGATTGCGGATTGGGGATTGCGGATTGGGGACTTTGCAGGGGTGACGTGGTTCGGGCCGTGTCCTCGGGATGCGGGATGGCGCGGATCGGAGAGCTGCTGACAGAAGGATGATTCCGGGCGTTGCGGTGCCTCGTCGGATCGCGCGGGCGCGTGCCTGCGGCTCGGGTTGTTCAGAGTCAGAGGATGCCGGAAGAAAACGGAGAAGACCGTGAATCTAACTGACATTGTTGCGATCAGTGCGGTGCGGACGCCCATGGGGCGTTTTGGTGGGACGCTGAAGGACATGGCGACTTACGATCTCGGTGCGGTTGCGATCAAGGCGGCCGTGGAGCGTGCCGGGGTCTCCGGGGATTCGATAGATGACGTCTCCTTCGGCAGTTGCCGTCAGGCGGGGAATGGACCCAACCCTGCGCGAACTGCGGCGGTGCGCGGCGGCATCCCGACCTCGGTTCCTGTCCAGACGATCAACATGGCCTGCCCATCGGGGATGCGTTGCATGGTCATGGCGTCTCAGTCGATTCGCCTGGGCGACTACAAGATGGCCGTGGTCGGCGGCATGGACAGCATGAGCACGATTCCCTACTTGCTCAAGGATTGCCGTTGGAGCGGTTTCAAGATGGGCGACCGAACGCTGCTCGACGGTTGGGCGGACAGCATCGATCCGCTTTGCGGCGTGGGGATGGGAGCCACGGCGGAGAACCTGGTCGACAAGTACAAGATTCCGCGCGAGGCTCAGGATCAGTTCGCCGTCGAGAGTCATCAGAAGGCCGCCAAGGCCCAGGCGAACGGGTGGTTCGACGAGGAGATCGTGCCGGTGGAAATTCCGGCCGTCCGAAAGCAGCCGGCGGTATTGTTTGACAAGGACGAGACGATTCGCGGTGACACGACACTCGAGAAGATGGCTAAGCTCAGACCTGTGTTTCGCAAAGACGGGACAGTTACTGCGGCGAATGCTTGCGGCATGTCGGATGGTGCGACGGCGCTCGTGCTGACGTCGCGCGAGCATGCCAAGGCTCTGGGGGCTACGCCGCTGTTCTCGTTGGTGGCCTACTCGATTGTGGCCGTCGATCCCATGACGATGGGCGAGGGGCCTGGTGTGTCGATTCCGGCGGCGCTCGAGCGTGCGGGGATGGCGCTGGATCAGATGGATCTGATCGAGGTGAACGAGGCCTTTGCGGTTCAGGTGCTTTCGAACGAGCACGTGCTCAAATGGGATCGCAGCAAGCTCAATGTTCACGGCGGGGCCATTGCCCTGGGGCACCCGACTGGAATCAGCGGTGCTCGAATCGTTGTCACGCTGTACCACGCGCTGAAGGGCAAGGGCGGCGAGCTGGGTATGGCGTCGATCTGCGGCGGCGGCGGCGTCAGCATGGCCCTGATCATCAAGCGGGAAGCATAAGGCGAATTACGAATTACGAATTACGAAGAGAAACATCGCTGGAACTCGGTTGAGGGTGCATCATGAGCGACGAAAAGTATGTTCGACTGGAAGCCGCTGCGGGGGTGGCAACGATCACTTTGGATCGTCCACCGCTTAATGTCCTGAACATCGCCATGATGGCGGAGCTCAATGCCGTGCTGGAGCCGGTGGTCGGCGATAAGGGTATCGCGGCGATCGTGATTAGGGCGGGGGGTAAGGCTTTCTGCGCCGGGGTCGACGTGGCCGATCATACGGGCGAGAAGGTCGGCGAGATGATCGAGGTTTTTCACGGGATCTTCCGCAAGCTGGCTTCGACCGACGCGCTGACGATCGCCGCGGTTCATCGTGCGGCGCTGGGCGGTGGGTGTGAGCTGGCGATCTTCTGTGACATCGTGTTGGCATCGGATCGGGCGAAGTTCGGTCAACCCGAGGTTCAAGTCGGCGTGCTTCCACCGATCGCGGCGTGTGTGATGCCGGCGCAGATCGGGATCAAGAAGGCGATCGAGCTCAACGCCGTTGGCATGACGATCGACGCGAAGGAGGCGCATCGTATCGGCCTTGTCAACCAAGTGTATCCTGAGGCGGAGTTCGATGCATGCGTCGAGGCTTATCTTGGTGAGATCCGCAAGCTGTCGCGCCCGGTGGTCCGGGCGGCAAAGCGGGCGACGTCGATGATCGATCGGGAGAAGGTGCTCGCACACCTCGAGCGAGTGGAGAAGTTGTACCTTGAAGAACTGATGACGCTGTCGGATGCGCACGAAGGCATCGCGGCGTTTCTGGAGAAGCGTGAGCCAAGCTGGCAACACAGATGATTTCACCGCGGAGGGCGCGGAGAACGCAGAGCTGAGAAGAGAACATGGCGTCGGTGAACGAGCTTCTGCCGCGCCATTGCGATCGCCTGCCGGTGTATCACGTTTACGGTGGCGCTCTGTGTTCTCGGCGCTCTCGGCGGTGTGAGCCGAAAGGAAGTGGCGTATGAAAGCGGTGGTATTTCACGGTAAGGACAAGGGACTGAAGATCGAGGATATCCCGGTTCCCAAGATCGGCGATGACCAGATTCTGGTGAAGGTGGCGGCCTGCGGGGTGTGCCATACTGACCTGCACTATATCGAGCACGGCGTGCCGACTTTCAAGAAGCCTCCCGTGGTGCTCGGGCATGAGGCGTCGGGGATTGTCGAGGAGGCCGGGGGGAAGGTCACAAACGTCAAGAAGGGGCAGCGCGTGCTGATCCCGGCCGTGCTCACTTGTGGCCGGTGTTCAGCCTGCCGTTTGGGGCATGAGAACGTCTGCAGCGCGATGACCATGGTCGGCAACCATTTCGACGGGGCGTATGCCGAATACGTTGCGGTGCCGGCCAAGGACGTGCTCGATCTGCCGGAGTCGATTCCGCTGGAGGAAGCATCGATCATTGCAGATGCTATTTCGACGCCGTATCACGCCGTCAAGAACCGGGCACAGGTGAGGCCGGGGGATACGGTGGTGATTTTCGGCTGCGGTGGTGTCGGCATCAACGCCGTGCAAATGGCCTCGGCAGCAGGCGGCTACGTGATTGCCGTTGACATCAACGATCGCAAGCTCGAATGGGCTTTGGAGTTCGGTGCGGCCAAGACGGTCAACGCGTCGAAGGTCGAGCGGATCGACAAGGAAATCAAGAAGTTGACGGGCGGCGGCGCGGACATCGCCATGGAGGTGATCGGCAACCCGCGGACGATCGAGCAGGCATTCGATTGCGTTCGGGTGGGCGGTCGGTTGTGCGTCGTGGGATACACACACGAGGCGATCTCGATTGTGGCCGGCAAGATCATGTTCAAGGAGCTGGAGATAGTTGGGTCTCTGGGGTGCCGGCCGGTCGACTACATCCCGCTCATTCGAATGGTCGAGCAAGGCAAGATCGACGTGAAACGACAGGTGACGCATCGGTTCAGCCTGGATGAGATCGAGAAGGCGTTCGAGGTGATGAAGGAGGGGTTGTCGTTGCGATCGATCGTAGTCCCGTAGCGAAGTACCGGTTGTCAAGTGTGGCACCGCCGAGAGCGCTGAGGGCGCCGAGATGGAGGAGGAACTGAATGCGATCACTGAGGAGATCATTGGTGCGGCGATAGCGGTCCACCGGGCGCTTGGCCCAGGGCTGCTCGAGTGGGCCTACGAGGCGTGTCTGGTGTATGAGCTGGCTGAGCGAGGACTGGCTGTTGAGCGACAGAAAGCCCTGCCCGTCACCTATCGTGGGGTGACGGTCGACTGCGGTTATCGTATCGACTTGCTCGTCAAGGGGCTCGTCGTTGTTGAACTGAAGGCGGTCGAGCGGCTCGACCCGCTCCACGACGCCCAGATTCTTTCCTATTTGAAGTTGTCCGGCTGCCGTGTGGGTTTGCTGATCAACTTCAATGTAAGGATGCTCAAGGACGGAATACGTCGGTTGGTAAACGGCCTGTGAGGAATGTTCTCTCCGCGGTCTCAGCGAACTCCGCGGTGAAGAGGTTTTGTCCCGCGATGTTGCGTGAGGGTCATCTCGGTGTTCATCCGCCCGGTGCGTTGGGCGTTGCATTCTTCATGCACGCCGGTGCGGAGTGTTTCATCGGTCGCTCCGACGACGGCATCACACAGCCGCTCAAAGAGGCTGGCGTCCTGAACGTGGATGATGGCGGAGTCGTTCGTTCGATACCCGTGCGTGATCAGGTTTTCTCCAATCTGTTGGAGGCCGAGGCGCTCGAGACCCTGCCGGAGTTGCTTCTGGTTTGCTGCAATCCGGATCAGCTCGGGTTGTTTAGCGGAGAGATGACGCGCTTCATTGAGAACCTGTGGGGGCGCAACCGCCTGAAGACGATTGAGGATATCCGTCAGGAGATTCCGATTCTGCTGATTCTGCCGAACGGGATTCTGTCGGAGCAGACGATCGCCACATATGAAGAGCAGTTGCATGAGTCAGTGTTGATGGAACGTCTGGCGGGTTTGACGGATGACATGCGGAAGGCACTGCTGGATCGTGTGGTTCGGGGTGTTTCCCTTCAGGCCGGCGGTCGTCTCGGGACCGGAGCCGAGACCATATTCATTCTCGAACGCAAAGGTGCGCTGGTGTTTGCCGGTGGCGGTGATTTCGAGCGTGAGCGCGCCGAGGCCATCCTCACCGCCCACGATTACCCCTTCACGCACGCCAGGGGTGTTCCGGGTACTCGGATCGAGTTCGACAAGGCCATGATCTCGATCGTGCTCAACGTCGGCGGTCTGATCCACACCGTTGACGAGAGCGGTGCACTGATCGATCTTCGGATGGGCGATCTGTGCAAGGATCCGGAGAAGGCCGAGTTCGTCAGTGAAATCACCAAGGCGGTGTTCGACGTTGGCCAGGCTGTAGGCGCTTATCCTCCTGACAAGGTTTACGAGGACATATGGCCCACACACATGGCGACGATTCTGGCACACGCCGGTCATATGACGAGTTCGTTGAAGTGGTTCCGAGAGGCTCTTGCCCGGGGGCTACAAAGCGTCCGGCTGGCGTCGAACGAGGAGTGGATTCTGACGCCGCTGGTCCGCTATGCGGCTAACGCGGGATTGAGTAAAGAGCGGGAGCTGTTCAGCTCGCTCAAGCGTCGGGTGCAGGATTCCATGGCCCGTGCGATCCGCCATTGGGAGCACGAGTCTGAAGCTGGCGATTCGAGGATGCGAAAGATGAAGCTGATCGGACAACGCAACTTCAACATCGAGTTGTACGAAAACGGTTCGGATGAGATGTTGCTCGTCGGGACCATTCTCGACAGCGACCACCTCGTCAAGTTGGAACTGACGTTGTACCTTCCCGATGTGCAGATCACGCGCACCAAGCTCGACATGGTTCGAGTGCCGTTTCCCGTTTGCCGGGAGATCGAGTCGATCGCGGATCGGTTGGTCGGGTTGCGGATCGAGCGAGGTGTGCTCAACAAGATCGCCCGGCGAGTGGGTGGTCACCTTGGATGTTCGCACGTCAAGGAGTTGGCCGCGAACCTCGTCTACTTCGCCGCCTCCAGTCTTGTGGGCCGTCGCCTGGGTATGGACTCGTCCAGTGCCGACTACGCCGTCAAGACGCCGGAGGAGCGGTTCAAGCTGACCAAAGAGCTGCTGAGCGATTCCTGCCTGGCGTATTGCCAGACGACGGCCTGGGGGTTGGATGAGCAAATCGGTATCAAGAAGGTGGGTGAGGAGCACAAGTATCCGGTGCCGCTTGGAGACTACGAGCGAACCTTCGGGGAACTGCTCGGCGATCGGGCCCGGCGGCGGGGAGATGCGGTCTACGTGCG
>JAUXGE010000085.1 GCA_030622435.1 Planctomycetota bacterium | reverse complement strand
GGGCAGCAGATGTGGGTCGGACCGGCCCTCGAAAAGTGTGAGAACGGTGGTTATAGCGATCCTCCGTGTCCGCCCGTTCCGCTGATTCCGGACAGCTTCCAGTCGGCTAGCCTCCAGTGCACCCCGAACTGCATGGACTACGGAGCGCTTGGGGTTCTTCACGTTACCGACGACGAGATCATCCCGGGTGCGGTGTACGACGTTCAGTTGATCGAGTGCAGCTCGGACTTCGGTAACGAGGCGAACTACTCCGATCCGTTCACGATCAGCACGGCCATCTGGGGCGATGTAGTTAAGGACTGCACGCAAACGCCTTGCGAGCCGCCGGACGGGCTCACGGGGATCGTGGACGTAACGGCGGTACTCGAGAAGTTCAAGAACCTCCCGAGTGCGGTGATAAAGTCACGGGCCGATCTCGATATGAACGTGCCTGATTGGCTGGTGAACATCACGGACGTGACGTTCTGTCTTGATACGTTCCTCGGCTTCACCTACCCGCCGTTCGGCTGGGACGGGCCGGGGGGATGTCCGTAGACGTGCCCCCAAGCGAGCAGCTAGCGTCTCGCCGGGGTGAAATGAAAGAGTCTGGAAGCAATGAATAGCACGGAACAAACGCTGTTCCAACAGGCAGTGCGACAAAGGAGCCAAACTGTGAACACGTGGATTATCACCCGAGAGAAGGATGGGAATCGGGGAGCGAGACGACCGGCGGTCGTCCTCGCGTTGGCCTTGCTCGTGTCGTTTGTCCCGCGACCGGCGTCCGTCCAGGCGCAGGACAGGGAACATCCAACCCTTGCATCGAAGCCGGCGCCGGCGGTCCGCGCATCGACTTCCGTCGAGGTCCGTCCCGCTGGCACGGGAGACGACCTCGTTTGGGAGGCCTATGCCGGTATGGTCGCCGCCGCCACCACATGCTTCCCATCCACTGCGCCGGAGCCGGAGCGCCTCGATCTGCCAGGCAGTCCGATCAGCCAGAAGATCCGGTACCTGTCGTTCATGGCAGGTGACCCGGGTATGTCACAGGCGGTTCGCATCGCGTTCGCAGTACTGCCCGCGCCCTACGATACTTGGAACGGCGTACAGATGTACGTCCAGGAGCCGCAGGAGTACTGCGAGAACGCTGGTATGTCACAGCCAGTTCCGCCGGCAACGTCATGCTCCCATACTGTCGGCGGTCTGCCTCAGACCTGGTTCTGGGGAGCGACGCTTGGCTGTGACCCTTGGTGGGGTGATTGGACCCAGTACGACGTGGTCCACGTCTTCCACGAGGGCATCATCCCCAGCGCCGTGTACGACATCCAGGTCGTGGAAGCCGGGTGCGCATTGTCCCAGGAGTCAAGCTATTCGGACCCACTTCGAGCAACTACCTCCGCCTGGGGCGACGCCGTTGGAGACTGCACGACTATCCCGTGCGGACCGCCGGATGGGAACAAGAACCTCCAGGACATGACGGCGTTTGTGGACAAGTGGAAGAACAAGCCTGGCAACCTAACGAAGGCCCGCATGGACATCGAGGGCTCACCGGCCGGTGACCACCGGGTCCCGGACCAGGCAGCGTGCATCACTGATTGGACGTATTGCCTGGGTGCGTTCCTGGGTGACACGTATCCTGGCCCCGCTTTCCCGCTCCCGAGTCCACCGCCCGGGTGTGGTGGGGCGTCGGTGTGTGGAAACAGCACTGTCGAAGCGGGAGAGCAGTGTGACGACGGGAATACCGTTCCCGGCGACGACTGCGACGAGAACTGCCAGGCGGAGGACTGTGGGAACGGCTCGATTGAAGGAGACGAAGCGTGCGACGACGGACTTGACAACTCCGACGTCGTGCCCGACGCCTGCCGTACGGACTGTACGCTGCCAAGCTGTGGTGACAATGTCATCGACACCGGTGAGGGGTGCGACGACGGAAACACGACTCCCGGCGACGGCTGCGATGAGAACTGCCAGGAGGACCCGCTCGCCGGCACCGTGAACGTCGAGCTGCGCATCATGGGCAACGGTCCGGGCGGCTCGCTCGACCCCGATGTCACGCTCGTCGACAACGTAATGACACTGCCCAGCGGCGGCCACCACATCTTCCTGGAAATCTACATGTCCGACTGGGATCCGACCATGACGGGCCTGGAACTCAAGCAGTTCCAGTTCACGATCGATTCCGCCGGCTTCTCGAGCGGTTTGACTGGCGCGCTGACTCCGTGGCAGCCGGCCTGTAACAATGCCAGCGATTGCGAAGCCTTGATGGGGCCGGTCGGAACGTTCATGGACACCTTCAAGGGTGGCTGCAGCCTCTACGGTTTGCCGCCGAACGTGTGTGCGGCCGCTTTCGCACCGGGACGTACCGACTTTATCTTCTACATGACAGGGCACGCTGGTGGTATCGACCAGAGTGGGTTGGACTACCGCTATGGTGCGAGGCCGGTCGAGGATCCAATCGAGAGCCCGCACACCGGGGAACTATATGTCGGCACGCTCGTGCTCGAGGTTCCGCAGCATGCGTCGGGCCTGTTCACACTGGACCTGAAGCATGGAAGCCAGCACACGTTCCTGGGGGATGTAGACAACCAGTTCATCCTATTCGGCGGGTTCGAGCCGGCCGTCATCAACGTGTTCACAGCCTGCTGCCTGCCGGACGAAAGCTGCGACCCATCCATGGACGTCGACGATTGTGTCGCTGCCGGCGGCGCACCGATCGACGAATGCGCCGGTGACGCCAACGGGAACAACGTCGACGATGCGTGCGAAGCGGGTGGCTGCTGCTTCGAGGACGACAGCTGCAGTTTCCTGACGGTCGTCGAATGCTTGACCCAGGCGGGAACACCGGTGTGCGCCTGTCTAGGGATCGACATCGACCCGGCCAACGGCGTTGACGACGCGTGCGACCCCTGCAGCGCAGCGAGTGCGCCGACAGCGGAGGACGGTGGATACGGCTCGTGCGCCAACGACGGGGAATGTCCCGGCTTGTCGGTCTGCCGCGACAGCGCGTGCTACGTGCCCAAGAACCGGTACATCTCGTTCGAGCCCAACAACCCCGACCGTTGCGTAGCCTTCGAGGTGAAGCTCACCGAGGAAAAGCGATGCAGTGATACGGGAGAGATCTGCGAAACGGCCGGCGATTGCCCCGACCCGCCTTCGGGTCAGACGTGCGAGAACACGGGCTGTGTCGGCACCACGTGGTGGGTCGGTGCGCCGGAGGCAATCGTGCACGCGCACGGCACTGCCTGGGTGGCCCGGTTGTCCGACACGCCGGTCTACCGGGTTTGGACGGAGTCGGTGGTTCAGGTCGCTGACTACCAGATCGTACCGGCGGCGGTCTACGAAGTTCGTGCTATCGAGCAGGCGTGTGGAGAGAATCCGGGTGACTTCTCCTCCGCCGTGAGCCTGCCGACCACACCGAAACCTTCGTCCGGCAGGCGCTGGGGCGACCTCGTCGGGGCTTTTTCCGGCGGTTGGCTGCCGCCGGACGGCAATGTCAACGTATTCGACATCCTGGCCATGATCGATGGCTATCGGGACGTTGCGGAGGCGCCGCCCTCTTCCTGGATCGATCTGATGGTGAACGTTCCCGACGGGTTGATCAACGGGGTCGATCTGTTATCCATCGTTCGCGCGTACAAGGGGTATCCCTATCTGGGAGTGTCACCGTGCGGTCCGGCTCCACCTGTGTTCCGGACGGTCGCGGATAAGCCGGGCCGGGATACACCCACCGTGTCGTGTGTCCTGGTCGATGAGAGTGGTTCTCCTCTGCCGGAGATTATGGCCGGTGAGGAGTGGCCCGTGTACGCCATCGTCCCTCCGGGCCCGACGGAGGAACCCACGCCGGTGGACGTAGAGCTGTTCGTGGAGGAAGGATTGGCCGGGGTGAGTCTGTACGAACTGAAGATGGTGAGCAAGTCCGCCGGCGGTCAGGGCGGCCCGGGCAAGCTGGACTGCACGAAAATCCCCTGGGAGCGGATTCCAGGCACCGGAACGGTCGGACCGAACTGCGACGAGGGCATTAGTGACCCGGATGTCATGATCAACCTCTATCATGCGTATCCCGAGCCGCCGGATTGGCTCTTCGCCCTGGAACCGTTCGACGCCACCCCCACGACGGACTGTATCTTCGGGAGTGCGGTCGCCGTGATGGTCCCGGGTCGGGACAGCTTCACGACACCCCCCTACTACCTTGCCACGTATACTCTCGAAGTCACCAATGACACGGCCGGGAGCTTTTACAACCTGGATATTCTGGAGACGGACGAGTATGACACGGTGGTCACCCGTTTCTATGGCCGCGACTCCGACGGGACCGCGCCGCCGCTCGATTTCTATCGACCGGAGCCCTGCGCCGAGTTGCGCGTCGCCTTCGATTGCAACGAGAACCTCATTGACGATGCAACGGACATTAACGGCGACCCCAGCACCAGCAACGACTGCAACGGCAACGGCGTTCCCGACGAGTGCGAGATTTCCGCGGACAGCACGGCCGAGCCGCCGGTGGGATTCGACCGGTTCTTCTGCGCGGATGAGTGTCTCGGATGCCCGAAGACCTGTGACGAGGAAACATGCGTCGCCTTCTGCGATCCGGACCGCAACGACAACGGCATCCCCGACGAGTGCGATATCAGCGACTGTTCGGGCGATCCTGGCTGTGAGGACTGCAACGGCAACTGCATCTTGGACGAGTACGACATCATCCTCGACGACGGCGGACTCTGCGATCCGGAAGTTCGAGGCGACTGTTCGTGGGACTGCCAGGCCGTCGGCGAACCGGGACACGGCGTTCCGGACGAGTGCGATTCGAATTGCAACGACGACAGCTGTCCAGACAACTGTGAGTCGCTCGAGGGTCGACCGCTCGAGCAGGGATGCGGTGATGGTGCGCCCCAGGAGGACTGTGACGGAGATGGAACCTGCAACGTCACCGAGATCAGCACGGAAGACGGCGGTGATTGCACCGAAGGTGAGTGCTCCTCGGACTGCCATTACCATGGCGATCCCGGTCCCGTGCGTGACCTATACGTAGGGATTCCGGATGAGTGCGACAGGGCCGACTGTGCGGGCAGCGTCGATTGTAATGACTGCGACGGCAACGACGTGCCTGACTGGTGCGACATCAACGTCGGCTGCCTGGATGCCTGCTGTGCTGACTGCCAGCCGGAAGGAGAGCCGGGGTATGGCGTTCCCGATCGGTGTGACATCGACCCGAGCGACCCCGACGAAGACGGCTTCGTGAGCATCGACTGTCAGGGGAACCTCATTCCCGACGAATGCGACCTTGATCCAGGCTCTGGTGGGGTCAGCTGCGATGAGAACACGAACGATATCCCCGACGAGTGCGATGTTCTGGATCCCCAACTCGGACTCGAGTGCAGTTCCTGTAATCCGTACCCCTATTGCACGACGTGTCGTGGATTCGACGTGGCGCCGGGCCAGGATGATGTCTCGATGGGCGCGGCCTTCACCATCCGCTGGCTGAATGGCGATCCCGATACCGTCATCGCCGTCACGTCGGGCTCTGAGAGTTCGACCAGCAAGTTCGTCCGCGGTGCGCCACACGAGCACGGCGACGAAATGGACTCGCCCGTGAATGACGACCCCTGCATGGCTCCGCGCGGATTCCCGACGAATGAACTGGCGGGAGACGAAGTCCATATCGAGATCACCGAACTCAATCTCGTGAATGGTGCAACCGGGGCCTGGGCAGACATCTACCCCGACACTGAACCGGCAAGTGGGGAAGCACAGGGTAAGTGTTGGCAGTTTCCGGCGGACAGTTTCTTCAACGTCTCGCTCATGTTGAACACCGGCTCGAAAACGGTTCACGCCGATACCCCGGTTACGCTTCGGGCCGAACTGCCCGACTTCGATTGGGATTACGGTCAGCAGGACTACTGGTGGCGTTACACGGCGTCTGGCACGGACCGGGCGCGAGCAGTTTATGCGAATGACCACAGCACTCCGGGCATCCCCGTGTTCGCGGATAACGGTGCACAGAAGGGATATCTTGTCCGGGCGCAACTCGGCTCGGACGTGTACGCCTCCGGAAGCGAAGCCTGTGAGATGGAGCCGGGCCTCGCTGGCGCCGCACGCCTCTCCTTTGCCATCGACGGTGCTACAGAGGGTGTACTCATCACAACCGAATCCGTCACAGCCAACCGCGTGTCGGAGGACAAGGACAACGACGAGGCGCGGCGAACCGTAACCGTGTACCGCGCCCTCGGAGATGCGCCGGGCGCCTGGGTGGATGCGTGGAACAACACGAACGACTGGGTGCCGGAACTCATGGGCTATATGGACACGGGCGGATTCGTCACTGGCGATGCCATCAACAGCATGTCCTACGGTCGCGACGGTACGGGTGGAGCGGGCTCCCCCGTCCTGTACTTCTCCGTGGATAGATCCTCTATCGGAGCCGATTGCACGGATGTCGATCGGGAGGCGCCCGTCGACGGTGAGGACCGGCACCGCGGATCGGCGGACATCTACATGGCGCCCGGAATGCCCTTCGGCACCTATGATGCCGCCTTCGTGTCTCCGCCCTGCCAGGGAGAACGGAGTAACTGCCTTGCGCTGGATCAGACGGGCTCAGGGCTGGGACCGCTTCTGAGCGAGGAACTGGGGGATCGAGGTCTGAACGACAACATCATCGGGCTCGAGCTTGGCGAGTATGCGACGGGCTTCTCCTACTTCACCTTCAATACCACCGTGGGGCCGCTCTTTGAGCAGTGGACGACGATCTACGTGCATGGGCTCAGGGGGAGTACGTTCGGCTACGGTGAGCTCGATCCCTTCGTCAATCTCGGTCCGGGCGCCGGTAACGAAGGGATTCTCCAGGTGAACGACCGCATCGACGCCATCGCGGTCTCCGACGTGAGCGGCGCCGTGCAGCAGCCTGATGGTTACTGGAACAATGGTGACGAAGTGTTGTTCTCCTTGTCGGCGAGTTCCCCCAGCCTCACGGCGCTGGCCTCACTGTGTAATTCGCAGCCTTGTTCTCCCGCCGACATCTTCCGGTACACCGAGGCCGGTGTGCTCACTCGCGCCATCAGCGCAGAGGATCTCGGTCTTCTCGATACGGACAACATCGATGCGATCGACGTCGGCGCAGCCCTCGTCATCGACGACGACAACGACTGCAACCTCAATGGCATTCTTGACGAGTGTGACATCGCTCGCGGCTTCAGCACTGACGCGGACCTGAACGGCCGCCCAGACGATTGCGAGCCTGCGGCCGCTTGCAAGCGGCCTGCGCCCGTTCTCTCTCCGTCGTGCCCGGAGGGGAGCCTGCTTCGGGGCAGCACCGTTCGCTACCTCGCCTTCGAGGCTGCGGAACCCGGACGGCGGCAGGCCATTCGCGTGACGATCACCGACGCCCCTCCGGCGTTTGCAGGCTACATAGGCGAGAGCCTGTGGGTCGGGGAGCCTTTCGAAGTGTGTGAGAACTCGGGGCAAGGCCCCTCCATCCCACCCGAAGACTGCCAACCTGTGGCGGGATTGCCCGACACCTTCATGGCCGCGGAGCTGGAGTGTCACGATCCGAATGCACTCGACGACCAGCCGCTGTTCATGGACTGGTTTGGAACATGCGCGTGCGGCGTCTGCGCCGGTGGGTTGAAGGCAGGTAGCCCGTGCAGTGAGGACAACGACTGCCTCGCCAGTTTGCATGTTTTCCATGAGGTCATCCTTCCCAGCGCCGGGCTTGCGAGCGACTCGGGCTTGTTCATTCCGGCGGTCTACACGATCGAGGTGATCGACGCCGCGTGCGCAATGGCGAGCCCTGGCGCCTACGCCGACACCAACGCCTACTCCGATCCGCTCCCCATCACCATGAGCAAATGGGGGGACGCCGTGGAGAATTGCACGACTACACCTTGCATGCCGCCGGACGGCAGCACCGGCATCGTGGATGTGACGGCCGTTCTCGACAAATGGAAGAACCTGCCGGGCAGCGTGAGAAAAGTGCGGGCTGATATCGAAGGTTCACCGGCCGGTGACCACCGTGTTCCTGACCAGGCGATCAACATCACGGATGTGACCTACTGCCTCGGCGCATTCCTGGGTGATACGTATCCCCCGCCCGGCTTCCCAGCACCGAGCGAGCCGCCTTTGTGTCCTTAGAGCACAGACACAGACGATCCAACGGGGGTGGGCTGACTACAGCCCACCCCCCGATTCAATGCCACAGGACGACCGCATTATGAGCCGGCGGTGAGGATCACCCCCATCCGTCCAAGGTCCTCGCCACGCGACTCCGTTCGACATTCTCATGTCGATGTCCTTCGCAGACATGCAGGTGGCTAGCCCAAGTTCGACAGCTGTCGAGCCTGAACAGCCCCGGCATCACCGTGAGGGTGGTTTGACTGACGCCTGGGGCCGGTTGGCCGAGGTTTTGAGATTGGTACAAGCAGATTGGCGAACAGGAAGCTGATCTCGCGTTTCGCAAAGGAATACGACGCTCTTCCATAGGCTCGGTGAATATGGGGACCGGTCGGGTGCACAGTCACACCTGACTCTGCGGACTGGATCGGTTCCCGACGTTGAGGGAACGTGTGCTATTGGCGGCTTGCCTGCCAGTGGCCGTGGGCAGACAAGCTGCCGATTGTTTCCCGCCCGAGCCGCAGGTTCAAGGTCGACGCTGCTCTAGCCCCCGCTCGGATTTCGGCTTCTTGCTGTGCTCAAAAGCGGGTCGCCTGTGTACTCGAGCCGACGCCCGCACCGTGGACAGTGAACGCCTTCGCTAGCGGAGACCCATGAATCACCGATCAGGCGGAGCCGGGTGATCTTCGGGTGATCGTTCTCGTCCAGGTCGAACAGGACATTGACCTCGAACGGGCCGTGTTGGGGACAGGAGTACCTTGCCACGGGGAAGGCCGGCTGATCACAGTCGATGTGGATGCACATACGGGCGCCCGTTTGTCCGGGAGCGTAGAAGTAATGCCCGTCCTCGCATCGCCAGCGCGTCTGCCATTCACTCCATGTACGCTGACTAGGGGATACGTCCTCCTCGCCTCGCCACACGCGCCAGCCGATCGGGAATAGTATGGCCGCACCGGCCGCAACACCCAGGCTGATCAACGCCACGCGGCTCCCTAAGCGCGGTTTGACGATGCGCACCGTGTGCTTCTTTGGACGTGGTGGCGCCCCGCCGGGCTGCTTACTGACGGCTGGCATTATTCCGTGGGCGTCTGCCCGGTCCACCAGAAGAGATGGTCACGAGCGAACGAGTAGTGCGGTATGTGAAGATCGTTGCAGAACGTGCAACCGCCGGCCGCACACGCATCGTAGAAGGCGCCGATCGGCTTACGCATGACGTCCCAAGTCTGGGCCTCTCGTACGCCACCCTCGAGTGTAATCGTATTGATGCCGCGACCGTGTCGCTTGGTGAGCCATGGGCGCGGCGTAAAGCCCGTGAACGGATCAAATCCGTCGTCCCACGCCAACAGGCCGCCGTTCCGAACCGGACCGACAAGACCCGGAACCACCGAGGAACCGACAGCGGTGTCAGGACCCAAATCCGCAAGCAGTACCGTATCATGCGGGCGCGACGGCTGGTGGCGGTCGACGTTCGCAATGAATCCTCCACCCGCACTTGCCACGAAACGGTTCATCCCGTAGCTCGTAAACTCGGCGATATACTCGTTGCTCATGTGAGCGCCGGCCTGAATCATCCGATTCCGGAAGGGATCCTCCGGGCACGTCAGGATCATCGGATCCGAAAGATACGTCGGATGCAGCTTGGCGAACCACGGGCGGCGCTTCCCGACAGACTCGATCCCGAGGTTGGATTGATCGGCCGTGGGAAGCCAACCATCGTTCTCTGTGCGATACAACTCCAGGCAGTGGCCGATCTCGCGTAAGTTGTGTTTGCAGATCGTTGCCGCCGCCAGCCCCATTGATTGCTTCAAGGATGGGATGAGGATCGAGATCAGCAACCCGATCAACGACATGACAACGAGCAACTCAATCAGTGTCGCTGCAGGCTGCCTCATCGGTGATCGCGCGCGAGCCCTGTACCTGGATGTCAAATCCGATCGATACATCACCGTTTCTTGAAGATAACCTCAATCGAATATACATACAACAGTTTTTTACAAGACTTCCGTACAATTAATTGTATCGGGGGGATGCATAAAGACCATGAATCTCTTGTCAAAATGGGCGAGTTTGCTAGGGTCTCTCCAAATGTTGCCGCTGCTGCCGGAATCGGCCAAAATGTCAATAGTGCAGTGGGAGTTTATTCGTGCGACCGCTGAGCGATCGTATCAGCCAGGAGTTGCTGCCGTTCGTGTCCCGACCCGGGCAGTACATAGGTCGGGAGGTCAACCAGATCCCTCAGGACGGGGATTGGGAGCGGGCGGAAGTACGCGTTGCGGTTGCCTTTCCCGACAAGTACTCCATCGGAATGAGCCATCTCGGGTGCCAGATTCTCTACTGGCTGATCAACCACACCGAAGGCTGTTGTGCTGAGCGTGTATATTGCCCGTGGGAAGATGCGGAATCACTGTTGCGTCAGCGGCAAATCGAGCTTTTCACGTGGGATACCCGCCAGCCCGTTTCGTCCGCTGATATCCTGGCCGTCTCGCTCCAATACGAGATGACGTACACTTCGGTGCTGCAGCTACTCGATCTGGCCCACATCCCGCTGAGATCTTCCGACCGAGATGACAGTCATCCCCTGGTTATCGCCGGCGGGCCCCAAGCAGACAACCCCGAGCCCCTGGCACCGTTTCTCGATCTCGTTGTGCTGGGGGACGGTGAGGTCTCGATGGCGGCAATTCTACAGGCCTGCCGGGAGTTCAAGACCTCAGGAATGCGCCGACGAGAGATGATTCTGTCGATGGCGCGGCGTTTCGAGTGGATTTACGCGCCGTCGCTCTACGACGTTCAGTACGCCCAGGACGGTACGATCCGGTCTATCGAGCCGATTGGATCGGATATCCCGGCTCGCATCGTGCGGTGCCGCACCCCCGACTTCGACAACGCTCCGTTTCCGCTTCGCCCTCTTGTCCCGCATGTCGAGGTCGTGCACGACCGCATGGCCATCGAGATCATGCGGGGCTGCCCACAGCAATGCCGTTTCTGCCATGCCGGGAATACGAAGAGGCCTCTGCGACTGCGAAGCGCGGACAAGATTCTGGAAATCGCAGAGAGCATGTACGAAGCGTCCGGCATGAACGAGCTTGGCTTGCTGTCGCTTTCCACTTCCGACCATCCCGATCTGCGTGAGTTGGCCCGGCGTGTCAATGAACGATTCTCACCGCACCACGTCAACATTTCGCTACCCTCGTTGCGGGTGGACCGTATGCTTCACGACATCCCGTGGATGGTCAGTGCTGTCCGCAAGAGCGGGTTGACCGTGGCAGTCGAAGCTGCGGCCACCGACATGCGAGACGCGATCCGCAAACGCGTCACGGACGGAGACCTGCTCGATGGCGTCAAAGAGGCCTACCGTGCCGGTTGGCGTTCCGTAAAACTGTACTTCATGTGCGGCTTCCCCGGCGAGCGTCAGGAGGATATTGACGGGATCGTTCACCTCAGCCGTCTAGTCAGTGAGGCCCGACGGGAACTGGGCGGCGGTCCGGCCCATGTGAGGGTTTCGGTCGGTTGGCTCGTCCCGAAGCCACACACTCCCTTTCAATGGGCGGCTCAGCGCGATACCGAGTACTTCCACGAAACACGTCGTCGCCTGGCCGACCTTGTGTCCACGAGAGGGAAGAAACGAGGTTCTGTCAGAATTCGCACGCACTCGGTGGAGCGTTCGATCCTCGAGGCCGTCTTCGCACGCGGTGATCGGCGCCTGGCCGATGCCATCGAACACGCCTTCCGTGGCGGAGCGCGATTCGAGGGATGGGACGAATGTTTCAAGCCGGATATTTGGGAGCGCGCTTTCGCGGCGACTGGCATCGATCCGGGGTGGTACGCCCACCGCGAACGCCCCTTCGACGAAGTCCTGCCGTGGTCGCACCTTCGCGCCGGCGCCTCGGCTGAGAATCTGTGGCGACATTACCAGGACTATTACGCCCGCCTTGACGCATCGAGACGAGCATCAGGCAGCCCCAACGCGACCGCTCCACAGTGACATCAACCGGATCCCAAGGCCGACGTCACTGGGCCTTGGGCTGCAGCAGCCCGATCGGAACGCCCTCGGGGTCGGTGAACATCGCAAAGTGTCCGACGCCGGGAATCTCGGTTTTCGGCACGAGCACTTTGCCGCGGTTCTCGACCACCTTATCGAGTGTCGCATTGATATCATCGACCTGGAAGTAGACGTTAAGGCATACGCCGGGCACCTCGTCAGGACGCTTGAACACACCCCCGCTCGGCTCCGTGCCGGTACTGACCAGCGTGTAACCAGGCATCGACGCATCGTCGAACTTCCAATCGAACACGGACCCGTAGAAAGCCTTGCAACGCTCGGGCTCGTCCGTCATCAACTCGAAATGACACAGTGGATTCGGCACGGTCAACTCCTTCTCTCCGACACTTTCGGCCGTTCGTGAACCGTGGAGCCTAACCGGATGGCGCAAGCCGGTCAAAATGAGCCCGGCGGTACGCAGAAGTGGTACAACCGCCCTCAGAGTTGTAGGAGGAGCCGTGTAGCTCAGCCGCACCCGGCTGAGCTACACGACCGCCCCAGCAGGGGACGGCTGGCCTACATCTTCTACGCCGGGTGAGGGTACCTATCGAGCTTCTATGTGGAAAGGTTTGTTAGCCCAACTGATGGGAGTGGCTCGGTGCCAGAGGCGATCGAGCCAACTCGCGGGTGAGGGTTGCACGGCTTCACCGGGTCCGGATGAGCCGGTTCCGGCGTGTCGTTTGTCAACCGCCGAGGACTCCGTCGGGGGTATTGGCCGATCCACCGGTACAACCAGGAGCGCATCAGGCTGCCCTGCGGCGTCCTCGAAGTGGGTCCTCGACCGGAACAGCAAAATGTTCGTGCTTGAGAAGTCCACCGGTGGCAGGGAGTAGGGTGCCGGATCGGCCAGTACGGCCAGCGTCAATGGTTGCCGATCCCCCCCCGAGTCTCGAAAGCCGCTGCTGGCAAGACTCGTCAGAGCTACCCGCGAGCATCTGCCCGTTGTATCGACGTGGAAGTTGTGGACGTACGTCGCGCCGAAGAAGCCCGTCCAGATCACGACGATCGATCCCAGGGCGAACCCGAGGATCTTGCGGAATCCGTTCCGACAACCACCAAGCAGGCAGGCGGTGCCGATGGCCAGGGCGGCGTTGGTGAAGATGCCGAATCGGCCGTACTCAGCGGGCTTGCCCGCGCCGATCAAAACGAACTGCATGAAGAACACGGCGGCCGGTACAGCCAGCACAAGGATCAACGCGATACCAGGGGCCGCCGGTGGCCGATCGGGGATTGCGGATTGCCGATTGCGGATTGGGGATTGCTGCGGGTGCTCGGTGCCGTGCCCAGGCGCAGCGCCGGGTGCCACTGGTGGCTTGTCCACCAGTGTGTTCTGCGTCCCCCCCCCGCCCTGGGTGCGACGCCCAAGCGCAGCGCGGGCATGATGGTCGTCTGCCGACGTGCCCCGATCGAAATCGGCCGTCTCTGTGGTCTCGCACCGAAAGACGGTGGCACGCATCCTCCACGCTCGCCACGCGGCGAGGATGAGGGCAAGCACCCCCAGCGCGAGAATCGGCAGGGAGGCACCCTCGACCGTCAGTTCCATAACCCGGATCAAACCCTCACCGATTCGGGCGATGTCGTACATGGCCAGCGAGTTTCCGAAGTTGCTGCGGAGAACGTCACGGTTGGCAATGGCATTGATCACGACGTACGGATTAGTGACCAGATAGACGAACGCGCCGACCGCGATCCCGCCCACCATGTGAATCAATGCCCTGTGAGGAGTGCCGGCAACCCCG